>JAFGFY010000226.1 GCA_016930795.1 Deltaproteobacteria bacterium | reverse complement strand
GCACTGCCCCGCATTTTCGGCGAAAGCCTCATACATGCGAGCTAAGCCAAACCCAAGAGCAGAGTCGCTTACAAGAGCTGTGCGGCCGCCTATTCTCGTCGGGGCATATTGCTTTGCGAATTCGGCGATATCCTTCAGATCATCTCCTTTTATTTGAGAAAGATCGGTCTCTGTAAAATCCCAAAGATGATTTAGACTGGGTTCTGAATCATAGAGCGCTTTTACGGCGTTAATAAGCTCTTGTTTGAGGATAGTCCCAGAACAGATATGTATGGTCAGCAGTTTTCCGCTCTTAATGTGCTGGTGAATCATAGATGCATACTCCAATTCTCCGTCATTAGACGCACTGATCCATGCAGCCGTTCAGTTTCTTCATCATCGACTTCGTCGCTTCCGCATTACTCTCCTCTACCATCAAGGGACTCCTCAGAGGCCTCAGCACAGATAAACTTAAACCATTCTGTATTATAAAGGAGCATTGTTGCATAGTCTATCCGTAGAAACCCTGATTTTTGGGATGTGAATGCTGACATTGCGGTATGGGAATGGTGGAGGGCAAGCTTCTTACTACCTATCGAAGTCCAAAGCTCTGTGATGACAGATTTCTTTTCGATTAGGATTAGCAGTCATAGGTCAGACATATCGCAGGTTTTTCATACTGATGATATTCTGGGGGCCTTAATAAATATCTGGAATGGATAAATAGGGGCTCTTTGAGTTTTCAAGCGGACTGAGTACCGACCAATCTCTTTCCGTAGAAATAAGGTTTTTAGACCCCCCAAATTAGGATTTTCCTGATAGACAACCCCATATTATTCGTATACCGGATCTTAATAGAATCATAACACTGTGATGTTGTCTTTAATCAATGGCCCCTGGGTCCAGGACGAGTGTTCAGGAACTCCCTTTCCCCAGAATTGGATTGATAAAAATCTTGATTGTCGACAAATATTTTTCAGATTTGAATATGCGCAGTTCACCCATGAATTGAGAGAGAATGATGAACAAAATATTGAGACTCCATTTCTTCAAAGAGAAATTTGGGGTCTTGTGTTTCTTAAGCGGAGTAAAGACGTGTTAGGGTAATCTATACACTGGAAAAAATAAAGGGATTCAAGTATAATGTAAGTATGCTTTCCTTAATAAAGAACAGATATCCGGAAAGAAGCCTCATTAGTCTAGTGAACCATAGGAGGCCTTATGTCTGAGAAACCCACCTATAAAGAGAAGGAAAACAGGGTCCATGAATCAGGACAAACAATATCAGATTATAACCAGACTGAAGAAATCCTGGCTCGATCTTCAATTGATTGGCAGACCCTTTTTGATGCGGTAAACGATTCGATATGGATACTCGACGATAAACAACATATTGTGCTCTGCAACAAGGCATCTGAGCTGCTTTTCCAGCGCTCATCCAAGGAAATGATTGGGCGACCGTGCTGGGAAATAGTCCACGGCACAGGACAAGCGATTCCAGAGTGCCCGTTTTCACGTTCAAGGCAAAGCCTGAAGCGTGAAAGTGTGGAAATTCAGATTGCCCAGAATTGGTTTCAACTCACTATCGATCCTATCTTAAACTCAAATGGTAAATATACTGGCGCGATCCACGTCGTTAGGGACATCTCCCAGCGCAAGAAACGAGAAAAAGAACTTATGGAAAGTGAGATGAAATATCGCAGCCTATTTGAAAAAGGTTCAGATTTGTTATTCATACATGATTTAGAAGGGAATCTATTAGAGACCAACCTGTCATATAAGGAACAATATGGCTTTGATAATAATAGCCTAATTCATATGAATATTCGTGAATTCATGCCGGACAGATACAAAACGGAGTTTGATCAATACCTGGAACGCATCATTGAAAACGGTGAAGATGAAGGCTATATGAGGGCCGTTGGTAGGGCAGGCAAAGAGATCATTCTGGAATATAAGAGTAAATTAATGTACGGCGCAGATGGCAAACCCTTCGCGGTTCAGGGTTCCGCACGCGATGTCACCAGGCACCTGATGGCGGAGAAGGCGCTGGAAGATTCAGAAGAAAGATTCAAAAATATTTTTCACAACGCGAAAGAAGGGATTTCTTTGGCAGATGTAGAAACAAGGAAGTTCTTCATGTGCAACCAAATGTTTTGTGACATGTTTGGCTATGATTTAGATGAACTCAAAAATCTTAGAGTTGAGGATCTTCATCCCAGGGAGGATCTGCATAAAGCGTTGAGGGAGTTTGAGTCACATAAACAAGAAAAAGAGACCCTTGCTGAGAATATCCCATGTCTGAGAAGCGATGGAACGATTTTTTATTCGGATATCAGTGTTACATCGATTGAGATTGGGCGTAGAAAGTACAATATTGGTTTTTTCAGAGATGTCACTGAGCGAAAAATGGCAGAGCAGGCACTGCACGAGAGCGAAGAAAAGTACAGGAAATTATTTGAAGAAGCCCGAGATTGCATCATCCTGGCTGATCCCGAAACTGGCATACTGGTCGACTGTAACAATGAGGCTGCAAAACTGGTTGGCAGAGACAAATCTGAATTGATCGGGCAGCATCAGAGGATTCTTCATCCTTCCAGTCAATCTCATGCAGAGTTTTCCGAGACCTTCCAAGAGCACCTCGCGGAGAGCGAGGGGGAGGTTTTAGAAACACAAGTGATCACAAGCACCGGGGAAATTAGGGAAGTCTCCATTAAGGCCAACCTCCTGCATATAGGGGACAGGAAACTATTGCAGGGGATATTCCGCGACATTACCTACAGCAAGCAAGCGGAGGAGGCGATACGGGAAAGTGAGAGAAAATACAGGACAATTCTTGAAAGCATTGAAGAGGGCTACTATGAGAGTGACCTCAGAGGGAACTTAACATTCTTCAATGATTCCATGTGTAAAATCTCAGGATATGCCAGAGATGAATTAATGGGCATGAACAGCCGAAATTATCTGCCCCCCAAGACGGCCCTGAGACTATATGAAATCTTTAACAAGATCTATCAAACCGGAAAAGCTGAAAGTAGAGTGTGCCATGAACTCATCAAGAAAGACGGGAGCAATATAACCGTCGAAGCCTCTGCATCTCTAATAAGGGATTCAGAAGACAAACCAGTCGGGTTCCGTGGTATTATGAGAGATATCACCGAAGAAAACAGAATAGAAGCAGAGCTGATCCAGACAAAGGTTTTTTTAGAGAACATATTTGACAACTCCGCAGAGGGTATTATAACCACTGATCTTCATGGAAACATTATCTATATGTCTCCAAGGGTGAAAGATATTTTCTTGTATAATCAAGAAGAACTCATTGGCAAGAACGTATATTCCTTTTATCAAAATGGTCAAGAGGATGCGAAAGCGATTATGAAGGCAATGACTGAAAAAGGTCAACTAAGAAGCCATGAGATAAAATTTATAAGAAGGGATGGCAGACTTGTGGATATTCATCTATCAGCCTCACTTCTAAAAGATGAGACAGGAGAGGCTATTGGAACACTCGGGATCTACAGCGATATTACTGATGAAAAGAGACTCAAGGCTCAGTTCCTTCAGGCCCAGAAGATGGAGGCTATCGGTACTTTAGCTGGAGGCGTGGCCCACGACTTCAACAACATTCTCACGACGATCATCGGCAACTGCCATTTTGCCTTGAACAGTCTTCAAAAAGAGGATCCTCTGTTTGAGGATATCGAAGACATCAAGAAAGCAGGAGAGAGGGCGGCTCGCCTGACCAGTCAGCTTCTGGCCTTCAGCCGAAAGCAATTGATTCAGCGAAAGATTCTGGATATCAATGAAGTATTAACGGACATGGGGAAGATGATTTCCCGTCTTATCGGAGAAAATATAGAGATGTCTATGGCTAAAGCGCCTGATTTATGGCGCGTTGAGGCGGATCCGGGGCAAATAGAGCAGATCGTTATGAACCTGGTAGTAAACGCCAAGGACGCCATGCCTCTCGGTGGCAAGCTTACCATTGAGACGGCTAATGTGGTGTTGGATGAGGACTATCTTCGCGAACATGGCATTATGGGGGAGGCCGGCAACTTTGTGATGTTTGCTATAAGCGATAACGGAATTGGCATGGACAAGGAAATCCAGGAGCATATATTCGAGCCTTTCTTCACCTCCAAAGCAAGCAGCAAAGGCACAGGCCTGGGTCTATCCACTGTATACGGCATCGTGAAACAGAACAGAGGATATGTGTTCGCCTACTCTGAGCCGGCGCAGGGTAGCTCGTTTAAGGTGTATCTTCCTGGGACAGAGAAGGAAGCAGGTCAAGAGAGGAAAGAAGAAACTGCCGCAAAAGGGCTTGATGGATCGGAGACTGTTTTGATTGTGGAAGATGATAGCAGTGTTCGAAAACTTTTGCGAAACACGCTCAAAGAGAAGGGATACAAAATTCTGGAGGCAGAAAACGGTGAAAATGCTTTGAGGGTCAGCCAAACACATGACGGGTCGATTGATCTGATTCTAACCGATGTGGTAATGCCGAAAATGAACGGTACGGAACTGGCAAAATGGATGGAAAAAATCTATCCCCATGTGAAGGTCATTTTCATGTCCGGGTATACGGATGACGCCATCGTGAAGCACGGTATTCTGCCCCAAGGACAGCAATATATCCAGAAGCCGTTTACGCCGAACAGTCTAGTGATGAAGGTGAGGGAGGCGCTGAATAAGAAGGGTTGATGGTTGGATATTAGGAATAAAAAACTAATTCAAAGAGCAAGAATGATAAATCTGAAGACTGATTAAGATGTCCAAAATTCTGATCATTGATGACGACAAGATGATATGTAAAACGCTGGCCCGTAATATTCAACGTATGGGGCACGAGTCCACCTCTGTCTTCACCCTTGAAGATGGCCTTGAAGCGGTACAATACGGCGCGTTTGACGTGGTCTTTCTCGATGTGCGTTTGCCTGATGGAAATGGTCTTGATGCGCTCCCGATGATGCAGAAAGCTGATTCTTCTCCAGAAATCGTTATCATCACAGGAGAGGGTGATCCGGATGGCGCCCAGCTTGCCATAGAAACTGGCGCTTGGGCTTATGTTCAGAAACCATTTAATATGGAAGATCTAAGTTTACAGTTGTCTCGCGCCCTCCAATACCATGAGAAGAAATTTCCAACGAAATCACTTACAATACTAAGACGGGAAGGTATTGTTGGAAGCAGCCCGGAATTGGAAGCATGCCTGGACCTGGTGGCACAGATGGCAAACAGCGATCTGAATGTGCTTATAACGGGTGAAACCGGCACAGGGAAAGAACTCTTTGCTAAAACCGTTCATAGGAACAGCGCTCGATCGACTAAGAATTTCGTTGTGCTCGACTGCGCCTCTCTACCTGAAAACCTCGTTGGAAGTATGCTCTTCGGACACGAAAAGGGGGCCTTTACGGGCGCCGAAAAGCCACGTGTGGGTTTCATGAAGGAGGCTGACGGAGGTACGCTCTTCTTGGACGAAGTAGGAGAGCTTCCATTGACCATTCAAAAGGACTTCTTACGAGCGCTTCAAGAACATCGGTTCCGTCCTCTGGGCGGCAACAAGGAGATTGAAAGCGATTTCAGGCTTTTATCGGCCACGAACAGGGATCTGGGAAGTATGGTCCAGTCAGGAAATTTCAGGAAAGATCTCTACTTTCGCATTCAAGCTGTGACTATTGATCTGCCTCCTTTGAGGATACGCCCCGGCGATATCAAGGAGATCGCCTTGTATTATATTACGAAACTCTGCGAGCGATATGGAACTGAAACAAAAGGGATTTCTCCTGATTTCTTTGATGCGTTAACTCTCTATGATTGGCCAGGAAATGTTCGTGAATTACTAAATACCATGGAGAGAGTACTGGCTGTTGCCCGCCTCGAGCCGACACTCTTTCCCAGACACCTGCCCACAGAACTCCGAGTCCAGCAAGCTAGGGCCTCTGTTGGCAAGCCGGGTACGGAAGAGGAAATCTACTCAAAAGAAGGCTCTCAGGTTCTCATGCTTCCCAAACTCCAGACAGTGCGAGATGCCGCCCTAACCAACGCGGAGAAGCAGTATTTGCATGATCTCATGCTACTCACCAAAAGAAGCATCAAAGAGGCCTGCCGAATATCAGGGCTCTCCCAGTCCCGCCTGTATTCCCTTCTAAGAAAGTATAACATAAACAAATTTTGAGAAAGCAGGATATTTAAGACTCGAAGTTTGCCGGTTCCTTTGGTTAGTGTCTCTTTCGGGGATGGTTGAAACCGATAACGTACAATATTTTTCGCACATTTGAGTCGGTGGTCCTCGATACTTCTCAGAGTCATTTCCGTATGAGCGCTCAGTTTGGTTTTTCCCGTCTCTTTTTTTGGGTCTTGATTTGGCCAAGAGGCGCTGATTTAGCTAGCTCCTTCACTCGAACAATAGCATCTATTTTGTTATCTAAAAGGGCTGGCGATTTTTGAGCGCCCTCTGCTATGACCCTCCAACCGACCTTTCCATCAGGAGTCACATGATGCGCTTTTCTCTTCGACATGATGTACATCCTTCTTTGAATTCAAACCTTTATGCTATAGGAAATAGGATTTAAGATTTATCAACACTAAGTTCTTCTGTCATGATGGTCCAACGGCTTGAAATGAGTAAAATTGATATAGCATAGATAAAACCGGCGAGTCATTTTCCTTCAGCATCAGGAAACAACGATGAGCAGCGCCGGTGAATTGACTCATAAAAAATCAGGATTTCTACGGATAGACCGGCCAAAAATGCTGCTTTACAATGTGGTAGTTTATGGCCCTAGCTGTTTTTAGGCCCCTAACTTGTTCTTTGGTGGTTTCGGAGAGTAATATGAAACTAAAGAAAACGGAGAAACGCTTCGGTACTATAGCTGTCGAAAAAGGTTATATCACGATAGATCAACTTATGGACGCTTTGGAAGTCCAAGTGCGAGAGAATCTATCGGGATTAAAGCACCGACTTATCGGCAAAATTCTATATGATCTGGGATTCTTGACCATCGAACAAATCCAGAGAGTGCTAGCCTCGATGGGTTCACACGGCGTTTCAAAGCACGGTCAAAGTGACGAATAAAGCGTCTTCCTGAAGCTGGAGGGATATCGAAAAAACCCATTACTGACACCAGGGTTCAAAATGCCCTGCGCCTTTATTGCCCTTATCCGATCCCTTACACAAAAAACAGATTTTGTCCGCGATAAATCAGGGTTTCCTCGATAGACTTCCTCAAAACGGCTCTGCTGATCAAATCTTCATTTAATAGATATCGGGGGGTACTATCATCGTAACGTCCCGCCATTTCCTATTATTGTGGCCGACTCATCAGCCTATTAGCCTTGGCCAGAAACTCCCTTGCATTGAGAGGTTTTGTCATGTAATCATCTGCGCCCGCCTTTATTCCTTTGTTTTGAAAATCTTCGTCCTCCTTGGCAGTTAACATAATGATGGGAATATATCTTGAGCTCAATCGGGCCTTGAGCTTTTCTATGAGTTCTATGCCATTCAATTTTGGCATGAGATAATCAGTAACTATAAGATCCGGCTTTTCTTGCATCGCTAACCTCAATGCCTTAAGACCATCTTCTGCCGAAATAACGAGATGCCCATCAGCCTCTAAGATATGGCGAACCAATTTGAGGATAATCTGATTATCATCAGCCACAAGGATCTTGTTCGGCTTTATACTGGTTAATGACGGCACTGGTTCCTCTGACCGCATTACTTCATCGCGATCCTTTTCTGAATAGGCTTTCTCCCTGACAGGTTCATCAAATATACCTTCGTAATCAGGCGGGGCAACACGAAAGACTTCCTCAATGGTTGTCAGTCCCTTGAGGGCTTTGTCTAAACCATCCATGCCCATGGTTCGAAAACCATCTTTTTCTGCCAACCTTTTTATATCAAGAGTTGAGGCACCTGATCCCATCGCTTCCCGCAGGGATGGCGTGATTTTCAGAACTTCGAATATTCCCAAACGTCCTGAATAACCTGTGTATCGACAGGCCTCGCAACCGACCCCCTTCCAGAAGACAGCTTCTTTGTTTTCTTTTATGTGTGGAGGCAGTCGCTTTAGAATCTGTGCGCTCAGAGGCTCGGGAATCTTGCATTCCTCACATATGGTTCTTACAAGCCGTTGTCCCACCACCGCTTGAAGGGATTCGGAAATAAGGAATGACTCGATGCCTAAATCCAAAAGCCTTGTCAACGCGGATGGGGCATCGTTTGTATGGAGTGTGGAAAGCACCAGATGGCCCGTTTGGGCGGCCTGGCAGGCGATGGACGCTGTCTCGCTGTCCCTGATTTCTCCAACCATGACAATATCTGGATCCTGCCGCAGGATGGATCTGAGGCCAGCCGCAAAAGTGATCCCGGCTTGGGGATTTATTTGGACCTGGTTAACACCCTCAATATCGAATTCAATCGGATCTTCCACGGTGACAATGTTGACCTCTGGGGATTTCAGTCTATTGAGGCATGCATAAAGGGTGGAAGACTTTCCACTTCCTGTGGGTCCGGTAACAAGAACGATTCCTTGGGGCATGCTTATGGCATCGATTAGATCCTGCGAGATCCTCTCGGAAAGACCCAGATCCTCAATTCCCGTCTTGGCTGAATCTGGGCTTAGGATACGCATGGTCACCTTCTCACCATATGAGGTGGGGATAGTGGACACTCTAAGATCATATCCCTTACCTCCGAATCTTACTTGACTCTTGCCATCCTGAGGCTTTCTCCGAATGGAGATGTCCATGTTGGATATGACTTTGATCCTGGAGACAAGAGAGGCATGCACGTGTCTGTCTGTTTTCATGATTTCCCGCATAATACCGTCTATGCGGTAGCGAATAATTACCGCTGAGCGTTGTGGTTCAATGTGTATGTCACTGGCATTGGACGTAATGGCATCACCGAGGATGGCGGCTGTTAGCCGGACAACCGGAGGTCGTTCTGTAAGAGCGAGCATTTCTTTTGGGTCTTTGACGTCTTGCTCTTCTGTCTCCTGGCGCTTGACAATTTCAATTCCTTGTTCAGGTCCGGGCGTAGAGCCGAGGACCCTTTCCAACCCGCTCTTTAGGTAAAACTGCTCTATGGCCTCTAAGACATCGCTTTCCGGGGCTACCGCAACATGGATGGGCATCTGTGTCACAAAGCGTAAGTCATCGACAGCATAGAACTCCAACGGATTAGCCATGGCAACAGTAAGGCCCTTGTCTGTTCTCTCAACCGGAACGAGCAAATAATGTTGCGCGATCTCCGCGGGAACCATTGAGATGGCCTCTTTGGAGATTTTCATTTCCTTGAGTCGCACCAGTGGGATATTGAGTTGAGAAGCTAGTGCATTGGCTATCACTTGCTGGTCCGCCACACCCATATCAACAAGGATTTGACCAAGCTTCTTTTTCTTTATCTTCTGAATATCCAAGGCCTTGGACAAAGTTCTTTCATCGATAAGGCCTGCTTCTATCAGGAGTTCCCCGAGTTTCTTGCGCTGTGGATGCGGTTTCGTGTTTTTGACAGGTTTATTCATGCAATCGCTCCTTTTGACTCCAATAGGTCATTTTGTTCAGCTTCTTTTTATAAAACGCTCTATTGACCAACGATGAATGTCCAAGGGATTTGGACAATACTGTCATCTTGCCGCCATGGTAAAAGATCATTGAATCCTCAAAAGTCTGAACCGCTGATAGTGTCTCACCAAATCACTACAACCCCGATACTATCAAAATCCATACCAATATGCTTTTTCCTGAGAGTTTTACCTATATATCCAGAGAGTTAAGATATGATTGGAACAGGCTGAAGGTTTGGCGACCTTTCCCATTATTCGGTAATTTTCCAGGAAAACAGCAAGTCTTCCTGTCCAGCAGGAAACCTATTTCTCGACTTTGGTATGAGGATTTCAAGGATTTTGATAGACGTGAGAGGCTTAGTGCTGGTTGAGTTGAATCGCCAATAACCAGCACAAGGATTCCTATCATACAAGAAAAGTTCCCACCTCACAAGAAAGTTGCTGCCCATCACCAAACATTCTTTGGTCTCATCAAAATCCTAAATACGGAGTAAATTATTTAATTCATTGCAAGAGTTGTATCAATCAGAAGTTTGGCATGTATCTTGATTAATCTAATGGGCATGTTTGAATACCGTGAAAATGAATCTGTAATGAGCGCCGGGTTACAGCACTATTTGAATCCTTTACACGTCTATCGCCATTTTCGAGATCTCGACGTAAAGAAATGCTCGGCCATGGTTCTTTACATGCTATACGAGTCTCCTATATTGCGATTTTTGAAAGTAAATGGGGGTATATGAAATGAACATACTCTTCTACATACCTCACACAGATATAGTGAAGGAGAAACAGAGACTTTATAGGGTTGTGGAAATGGCTGGAGCAAAAGCAAAGACAGAAATCTTCAGAAACGTTCCAGATCTGTCACGCAGACTCTCTAAACCTGCTGAAACTGCCACAATTGCTGTAGTGCTAATCAGCGATAGAGGCGATCTGAACGACTTTGTTTCCATTCGCCATTTGCTTTCTGACATACCATTTATTCTTATTCTTCCCCACAGGGACAACAGGACAACCTCAATTGGATTCAATTTAGCCCCCCGATTCTTGACTTACGCTGACACTGACTTAAGGGAGGTAGGCGCAGTCTTGGAAAAAATGATAAAGAATTATAGCGATCGAGTTGTTTAGAACAAAAGACAATAGCTGTGAAAAATATGAAAGACGTTGAAAAACTTATGAAATATCCTGGTGTTTGAGATTGGTGAATTGAGAAATCTGATAGGGTTCTGAGATGGATCTTTCTCATCGCTTCCCACCTATATTTGAGGATTTGAGACTTATTAAAAAGGGGACGGTGCTTTTCTTGAGAAGCAGAAAGATCGCAAAAAATCCAGAGCGAACAGAGAGAGACTCAGTGAGGAACTCGACATAAAAAGGGCCTGAATGGATAGAAGAACTTGATTTAATGCGTCTAAAAGAAAATGAAGTGAAAAGGACTAAAGGAGGAAGATGGATATGATAGAAAGACAACTTGATTTCAGCAATGAATCGATTGGTGAAACTGCGCAAAATGCTCCGAAGATCCTGGTAATCGATGACGAAGCCAGCGTTCGTCGTACGGTGTGCCGCGAGTTAAGGAATCAGGGATGTGATTACGCTCAAGCCGCAAATGCCGATGAAGCAAAAACAATGATTAAAGACCGAGACTTCGATTTGGTTCTTTGTGATGTGAAGATGCCGGGTGAATCGGGAATGGATTTGATTAAACACATATATGAAGAGTGTCCGGATACCGCCGTCATCATGATAACTGGAGTAGGCGACATGGAAATCGCAAAGAATGTCCTGGAAAGTGGAGCATATGGATATGTTACAAAGCCCTTCAGACCTGATGAGTTGATGTTCAATGTGTCCGGCGCATTGCGCAGACGAGCGCTGGAGTTGGAAAATCGTACCTACCATCAGAATCTTGAAAAGGAGATTAGTGAGCGCACAGATTCTCTTCGGGTTGCAAATGAGCGTCTAGGAATGGCCATGAACGGTTTTGTAGAAGCCCTGGCGATGACCGTTGAAATGAGAGACCCGTATACAGCGGGACATCAAAACCGTGTTTCGAGCCTCGCTTGTGCCATAACTGAAGAACTTGGTTATGATGGGACGAATGTTGAAGGCATCCGTATGGCCGCAAAGATCCATGATCTGGGAAAAATAACAGTCCCCGCGGAAATTCTTAACAAACCGGGTCGGTTGACCGAAATAGAATTCACTCTTATAAAGACCCATTCCCGGCTAGGTTACGAGATCCTGAAAGATATAGCATTTCCATGGCCGATCGCTCAGATTGTGCTCCAGCATCACGAGAGGTTGGATGGATCGGGGTATCCTCAGGGATTGACCGAGAAGGAAATACTTTTGGAAGCCAAAATCTTGGCTGTTGCGGATGTGATTGAAGCGATGGCCTCCCACAGGCCTTACCGTCCCGCCCTCAGCCTTGACGAGGCGTTAGAGGAGATTGTGCGTCACAAGGGTCGGCTATATGATTCAGAGGTAACTGACGCCTGTCTGCGCCTATTTCGAGAGAAGAACTTCAAACTGCCTTCCTGAAGGTCTGATGCATTAAATTTTCAAGACAATGGTCGATATACGAGTAAAGATCTGGGAACCCACGTCAAAAGCCTTCGAAAGATAGAAGACAGGATAAGGCAAGAGACTTGGACCGAGAAGTCATGATACTCGGTACCCTCTTGGAGGTCAGCTCCTCCATTAATTCCCAGAGGAGATTGTCCGGCATCCTGGAGATTATCACGAGAGAGATGTTACGATGTTTTAACGCTCATCACGTTTCCATCATGATCGTCGAAAGACAAAAGAATGTGCTTCAAACTAAAACTTCTATTGGAAAGGGTGTTGAGTTCACGAAGGACGCTCAACTTCCCAGAGGAATTCCCTTATTCGAGAATGTGCCGGAATTCAAACTTAGGGGGAGGTTTTTCTAAAACTTTATGGCTTATGGATAGAAACATAAACGATTCCTCTCAGATAGGAAATATTACTGTCTTACAGGAAGATTACTACTAGACAGGACAGTTTGCTATAACCCATGAAGATATCGATTTATATTAACCACTTGAAATTAAAAAGAAAAAATCCAGCACTATGGTATGGCACATTTCTTTCATTGTCTATGGACAGACAGAAATCAGATCTGATTCAGAGAAACATGTAACACAGATTGTCATTAGTCATTTTACAGGAGGATGCAATATGTCAAGCGTACTTGTTATAGACGATGAAGCCCCGGTTCGTAAAGTGCTCAGAAAGGCTTTGGAGATGGAGGGATACAAGGTCATGGATGCCGCTGATGGTTCACAAGGAATTGGCCTTTACCGAGAACATCCTACGGACCTTGTTCTCATAGATATACTTATGCCTGAGAAGGAAGGCTTGGAGACGATCATGGAGTTAAGACAAAATTTTCCCGAAGTGAGAATCTTTGCCATGTCTGGAGGTGGCCTGATTAATTCAGAATCTTGTTTGGGAATGGCCAAGGGTCTTGGCGCCGCGCGTGTATACACTAAACCTATTCAGATAGAGGGGCTTCTTGAAGATATTGGAGAACTCCTGAATAGACAATGAAGCTCCTTCTACGTCTCCATGGCGTAGAATCAAGCGAATTGTCCAGGTTAGTGGTTCTAGCAAAGAGCAAGTTATAAATATGAAAACAGCTATTCTGTGGGAAAGGGAATTCATAAACAAGAAGGAGGGAAATACGATGGCTAAAATACTCGTTGTTGATGATGAAGAACCTATTCGAAAACTACTGAAACGTTTTCTCTTAAGTTTAGGTCATGATGTGATCATAGCAACTAACGGAGAAGAAGCACTGGAGAAAATTCAGGAAGAGCCAACGATTGTCCTACTTGATTATCTGCTGCCTGAGGAGAATGGTATTGAAGTTTTGCAGAAGATCAAAGAAATCTCACCATCGACAGATGTGATTATGGTGACCGGCGTTGGAGGACACGAAACTGGCCTTGAATCCTTCAGACATGAGGCGTTTGAATATGTAACTAAACCGATCGATTTTACTCATCTGGAATTCATTTTGACTTTTCGACTTGGACAGTTGGGGCTAGCCTGAAATAAAACTATGATTTGCTTTTCTCATTGAAAGAGATCTACACTTTTCGGGAGTGATTACATATTTGATACAGGAAAGCTAAATTGAGGTTTTTCCTATGGCTAAAAAACCGACTTATGAAGAACTGGAAAAACGGATTCGTGAACTGGAGGAGAATGAATCCGAGTACAAGCGGGCCGAAGATGAGCAGAAGAAGCTGCAGGCGCAATTGGCCAATGCTGTTGAAATGGCCCATCTCGGTCACTGGGAGTACGATGTTTCAAATGACATCTTCACATTCAACGACAATTTCTACAAAATCTTTCGTACTACCGCCGACGAAGTCGGTGGTTATTCAATGAAAACAGATGAATACGCCAAGCGATTTCTCGATCCTGATGATGTCCACCTTGTCGAAGAAGAAACGCGGAAGGCCATCGAAACAACCGATCGAAACTACACCCGACAAATCGAACATAAAATATGCTATGCCGATGGGACGGTCGGCCATATAACCGTCCGGTTTTTTATCGAGAAGGACGCGGACGGACGGACCGTCAAAACTTATGGCGTGAATCAGGACATTACCGAGCGAAAGAGGATGGAAGAAGATCTTATAAGGGCTGAAAAATTGGAATCCATTGGGAAACTTGCCGGCGGTATCGCTCATGATTTCAATAACATTCTAACAACGATCCTCGGCAATGTTTACCTTGCTAGAATGCAGGTCAAACCTGAGGATGAGATTTTTGACTTACTGAATGAAGCAGAAATGGCATCGAGAAGGGCAGAAACACTGACGAAACAGCTACTAACCTTTGCCAAGGGGGGAGTTCCGATAAAGGAAACAACCTCAATGGAAGATATAATAAAAGAAGCTTCCCTCTTTGTGCTTCGAGGTTCAAAATCTAGCTGTGAATTCTCCATAGCGGAAGACCTCTGGCCGGCTGAGGTGGATGTTGGGCAGATCAGCCATGTCATTAACAATATTGTGATTAATGCTAACCAGGCGATGCCATCGGGAGGAATCATTGGGATTGAGGCAGATAATCAGGTGATGGATGATAAACAAGGTTTTCCGATTGAGCAGGGCAGATACATTCGGATATCCATCACAGATCATGGGGTGGGTATCGCCGAAAAACATCTTCTGGATATATTTGATCCTTATTTCACAACCAAACGGGAAGGAAGCGGCCTTGGACTTGCCACGACATACTCAATCATCAAAAAGCACGATGGGCACATCACCGTGGATTCCCAGCTTGGGGTTGGTACGACATTTCATATCTATTTGCCCGCTTCCGACAAGGCAATGCGTGAAAAAGGAGAAGATAGGATAATAAAGGGCCAGGGCAGGATTCTGGTGATGGATGATCAACCGTCATTAAGAAAGATAATCGGGAAAATGCTGGAGGAATTAGGTTATGAATCAGAGGTTTCAAAGGATGGTGATGAGGCCATTCGGATAGTTGAAGAAGCCCAAAAAAATGAAAGGCCCTTTGATGCCGTCATCCTGGATCTGACCATTCCCGGCGGAATGGGCGGAAAAGAAGCCATTAAGAGAATCCTGGACATAGATCCCGGACTAAAGGCCATCGTTTCCAGTGGTTATTCCGATGCCCCGGTTTTATCGAATTTTCAGGAATATGGTTTTAGGGGGATGATACCTAAACCATTCGAATCCCGGTCATTGGGAAGGGTGTTGCACGAAGTGCTCAAGGGTGAGTAGAAGTGTTTGCCTGGCCATCTTTTTGTCTTCTACCGTAGGG
>JAFGFY010000225.1 GCA_016930795.1 Deltaproteobacteria bacterium | reverse complement strand
TGTTTTATGAAATCACGTGAACCGCGTGATTTTATCTTGAGGAAAAGAGTATGAGTGAACTGAAACAAATCATTGATACAGATGCGGATAGTATTCGTGAGTTGCTTATCGGATCAGGGTATTCGGATAGGGCCATCACCTATTATTTGGACAAAAAGAATATGGGCTCTCTGCCCGACGCCGACCAGATCACGGAATTGACCGGTGTCTGCGGGGACACCATGAAGATCTACATGAAGGTGGAAGATGGGAGGATCCAAGACGCCAGGATTCAGGTGCTTGGGTGTCCGGGCGCTGTTGCATCCGCCATGGTTGCCATGGATTTGATCAGGGGAAGGACACTTGATGAAGCAAAAAGACTCAGAGACGGTGACATCTTCCGGGTGTTGGAGCAGATTCCGGACCAGAAACAGCACTGCATCCGGCTGACCAATAAGACGGTTCAAAAGGCCATTGAAGAATATGAATCCGGAAACGGACGCAAAGGAGCCTAACCGTGCCCCTATACGATTATCTTTTTGAAGTCGAGCCTGTATAGTCTCCTGCTTTGTCAAGAGAGAGACGGAGCAATCAGGAGAACTGAATATGATGACCAGACTTTATGATGAAATAAAGAAGCGGACACGAAAAACACTAAAGGACCAAGACCTCTTCAGTCAAAAGGTGCGCATAAAGGCCCGTGCTCTGAGCACGGAAGAGGCCATCGGTAACCCGGAAGCAGATGATTTTCCCCTGCAAAAGGGGAAAGAAAGACTTATGCAAGCGGAGTTTGTAGGTTCTTTGGGCCAGGCCTTTACAGACCGCTACGGAGATTTTGAAGGCTCCATCGAAGAGGTCTTGAACATGACCCTTGATAACAATTATCGCCGGGGAATCTTTGTAGCGACCCTAAATGCTTTACTCCGCCATATAAACCATGTCGAAAAAACCATCCATTGCCGAGATCAAGGGCCCGCACAGTGTGCTGAAGAGCTGAGGCAGTATATCCAAACGCGTTACGGCCCGGTGAAGATCCTCCAGATCGGGTTCCAACCTCGTATGATCGAGTCCTTGGCCCCATCGCATTCCATGCGTGTCATCGATTTGGACCCAGATAATATCGGGACTCAGAAATTTCAGGTTGAGGTTGAAGGACCCTGGTCGACACAAGAGGCGATTGCCTGGGCCGATCTTCTGCTGGTTACAGGTACGACCCTCGTGAACGATACGATTGAAGAATTTTTGAACCGAAAACCTGTCCTGTTTTACGGGACGACCATTGCGGGGGCGGCACATCTGATGGGTTGGGACCGGTTTTGTGCCAAAGGCACATAAAGAGGTCAAAACAACCTTCTTCCTCGGCCCCTTTTTCCCTTCTCTCCCTCCCTGTCCATTCCGATGTCGTTATTTTCTATTCAGGCGCTTCTTTATTGACCGAAGTACTACAAAGTAGTATTAATTGTGCAGGACTCTTTTTTGATCATAAAGGTGTCGAGAGGCGTTCTTTTGGAAAGCAAAGAATTCATCCAGCTCCGAAAAAAACTGAACAAGACGCAGATCCAGATGGCCCAACTACTTGGGACCTCTATCAAGGCGATCCACAGCTACGAGCAGGGTTGGCGCCGGGTGCCAGCTCACGCCGAACGGCAACTCTATTTTCTTGCCGCCAGAAAAGGAGACTATAGACATCGAAAGCCTTGCTGGGTAATCAAGAAATGTCCGTTTGAGCAAAAGAGACGGTGTCCGGCCTGGGAATTTCAGGCAGGGAGGCTCTGCTGGTTTATTAACGGGACCATATGTGATGGGATCGTTCATAAGGACTGGCAGGAAAAAATCAAGATCTGTCGATCCTGTGAAGTCTTCAGCTCTCTCTTTTAACCTCCGACTCCCCTAAAAAGCGCCAATCTCTTTTCTGAAACCTTTCATCGGCACCTCCTTATAGGGCCTTTCTGTCTTCATAGTTTTTACCGACAATGAGTGGCTCGAACAAGAGCCAGCCCGCACATAATTCAGCGCTTCCATCAGGGAGCTCTCTTCTTCATCTCCGAATTGTCTCATCAAGTCATCTTCACAAGCGCATGTTGGCGGTATGCCATCGAAATAATCTCCTTCACCGTTGGCGTTTACGGTTTTAAATTCAATGGGGCTAATATGTTTATCGAACAAATCGTATCCATACATGCCAACGGGCTTACCACACGTGTTGGAGCCAATCAGTACAACATCTATAAATGGCTTCAGGCAATTGATGACCAGTTCGCTGGCAGAGCAGGTTTGTTCAGATGTAATCACTATAACTCTATCTAAATTTAATGAATAGTCCGCGCTGGAAAAATAATCTTCAAAATCCCATGCGCTATATCTGTCATTATGTGTAAACTGCGCGAATATCTCATCTTCTATATGCGTACCGGCGATTAACTCTGATAAATACCGCGCAATCGATCCTCTACCCCCTGGATTATACCGTAAATCCAGTATCAATTCGTCTATCCCCTCTTGGCAGAAAGAGGCAAAAACAGTCTCAAGATCTTCGCGGGCAGTTTCTATGAATTCATTGAAAACAAGATAACCAACCTTTAGACCGTTTATATCGAATACGTCTCCATATTGAACTGAATCTATGGTGACCCATCTCTTTTCCAGACTGAGGCTTCTCGTTAATCCTATGGAATCTTCAATCTTCAAATCAACGATTACTCCGATTTCATCCTCACCGAAAATCGTGCTCCAGAGATCATTGATTTCGATCTCTTCAATCGTCTTTCCATTGATTTCAACAAGCCTATCACCTCGCATCAAACCTGCATCAGCCGCTGGTGAATCTTGATAAACAATTCTCATCCTGCATTCATGGTTTTCTGTAAATTTCATGCCAAAACCTAAGCCAATATATTTGCCTTCCTCCATTAAACTATCGTATTCTTCTTTGGGTACAATGTAACTCCACCTGTCAAGGTCTTTGTACATCAGGTCTTCTAAAAGCGCTTCAGCAGAGTCATAGCCAGTCAGATCAACTGCCGGAACTGTGTCATACCACAAGTAGGTAGACGTCATCACTCTATAAACGAGGTCTTTCAGTTTTTCGAGATAACTAAAGGATGGGATCAATGTTTCCTTTTTATAAGGATCTGTTGACGTAAAATCATCAAATCGGACATCAACCTTTTGAGACGAGCCTACGGCTAACCCACCCCCAGTGAATCCATCTATGAACAAATCCTCAACCTCGGCATCGTTGATGAAAAAGCGGAAGTTGTTGTCTTCTTTTTGGATCGACAATTTATTCGCCTGACCCTTTATGTCTGGAAGGAAAGATGGCGCCCAATTGACTAAAGTCTCACTATTAGCGTCTATTATCGTATAAATGATATAGTAACCATCCTTAACGATATTGAACAGGATAGCATCAATATTTCCCGATGCACTTCTCCGAGTACAAGCAAGCAGACCATAAGAATAAGTTGCATCACCACCTTCCCAATTTGTGACGACTGAGACATTGAAGTTATCAAAGTAATTCGAATCGCCGGGTTGTGGGTACCAATTCTGTGAGGGGTTGTCTCCACCGTTCCAGGGATCGAAATAGTAAGAACTCGTTCCGTCTCCGCTGAAAAGCAAGGTATCATTAGACAGGGAAAAAGGTCCGAATTCCTGGAATCCACCCGAACCATTGTTGAAATCCTCAAACGCGTGAACATGAATGGTTTCCTTATAAGGCATTAAACCGCTGCTAAATCCATACAGCGTAATTGTGTTCTTGCTGCCTAATGGTAGGGTCAAGTTGAACTTCCCGGCTATTTCGCCGGTGAACATGTATTGCCCATTGACCAGAATCATGGCGCTTAGGGGCGTGCCTGCGGCATTCTCAATGGTCCCTAAAATATCACCCCACCCGGTTTTGGGAATACCTACGTCGAAGCTATCGATTGTGACCACCGGCTGTCGTCCGGACGAATCGGATGACATCTCAATTTCTAAACCCATATCGCCATCGGTCAGAATAGTTTTATACGGAGACAAACCGCTGCAAAACGTAAACAAGGTTATCTGTTCATTAGAATCAAAGGGCACACCGTTGAGATCAAAGCTGCCGTCGACGCTGGATGTAAACTGATGTAGACCATTGGCCAATACCATCGCGCGTACCGGAGCGCCTCGATATTTTACGGTTCCGCTTATTCGAGTTCGCTCAACAGCCATACAGTCCGTTGCCCATGCGACGCAAAGCAACAACACGAAGAACGCACATATGCTCTCCCTTGCGGGCGCCTGTCTGAATGGATGGCTGTTTTTCATTTATTTACCCCCATTTTATTGATGTGATGTTGCTTTTACAAAGCCAGGACAGCTCCTCTCGCTTGTGTTGTTTGTTTGTGTAAGAGGGCGTGATTTCCGAAACTCCATTAAAGGTCTTCCCGATGAAAACCTGTATCATTTCCCGCCGGTATCGAAGCGAGAACGCCCTATTGTCTATGGGATGAAATCATTCCACCGAACCTTATTTATGGTATAGGGGAGAATAGTCTCGGAGCGTTTTTACTGTCGTCTTCAACTTGGCTAAAAACCGAGTGATATCATCTTCGGTATTATCGATTCCGAAGGTAATGACCAACGTCCCCTGTGCGTCCGCGAATCCCAGCCCGGTGGACAGCAATACATGGGAGGCCCGAAGAGAACCGGACGCGCATGCCGAACGTGTGGATACCTCGATGTTGTCATCATCCAGCATCAGAACCACACTTTCTCCTTCAATATATTTGAGCGACAGGGACACGAGATTGGGAAGGCAGTGCTCCGGGTGGCCATTAATACGGTATTCATCAATATAGCTGGGCAGATCCTTAAGGAGTATGGTCCTGAGGTTCTTCAGGTGCGAGACTCTTGAAGCCATATCCCGCTTTGCCAGTTCGGCTGCAACGCCCATTCCGATAATTCCGATAAGATTCTCTGTGCCCGCTCGCTTGTTGTTTTCCTGGGCACCACCTTCGAGCAAGGGCCAGAGCTTTACTCCCGCGCGAATATATAGCCCGCCTACGCCTGCGGGACCGTAAAATGGGTTGGAAGCAAAACTGAGGGCATCCACTCCCAGTTCTTGTACGTCAATAGGGACGACGCCCACGGAATCTACTGCATCCGTGTGAAAGAGGACGTTTTTTTCTCTCGTGATTTGGGATATCTCTTTAATGGGTTGTATAGTCCCGACTTCATTATTGCCATGCATAATGGTGACGAGAATGGTGTCTTCTCTAATGGCCTTGATAACATGGCCAGGGTTGACCCGGCCATATTTATCCACTGGGATTGACGTCACTTGAAAACCCATCATTTTCAGTCGGCGCAGACTTCGAATGACTGCATTATGCTCAATGTTAGAAGTGACGATATGTTTGCCTTTGTCTGAATTGGCCAGAGCAATGCCCTTTACGGCATGATTGACCGATTCCGTGCCACAGGATGCGAACACGATCTCTTTCGGTGCCTTGCAGTTGATAAGACGGGCCACAGACTCGCGGGCCTGTTCAATGGCCTCCGATGCCTGTTCCCCCATCTTGTGCTGGCTGGACGGGTTGCCGTAATTCCCTTGGATGGCCTTGATCATGGCCTCCTGGACTTCAGGGAGTAGCGGGTTGGCCGAGATATGATCCAGGTTTATCATGTTCATCTCATCACTCTCCTGCTTTCTGGGGTTTTTTTTGGTCATCTACTCTGAGTGCGCAATCCTTGCAGACGGTTTCTCCTTCAGAGATCTGAGTATCGCAGTAGGGACAGTAGCACTTCTCATCATGGGTGTGCTTGTCTGACTCAACGCCTTCCAATCCTTCATTTAGGTTTCCTGCGTTGCGAGCCTCATAATTCTGGATGGCCATGTGAAGGGCGTCCGCACCCAGATTTGAGCAGTGAAGCTTGTTCTTGGGCAGACCCTCCAGGGCCTTAGCCACGTCCTTGTTCGTGATTTTTTTTGCTTCCTCGATGCTTTTCCCTTTGGCCAGTTCAGTCAGCATACTGGAAACGGCAATGGCTGCGCCGCAACCAAACGTCTGAAACTTGATATCTTTTATGGTGTCATCCGCAATTCGGAGATAGATAGTCATCATATCACCACACAAAGGATTCCCTATTTCTCCCATTCCATCCGGATTTTCCATCACACCGACGTTTCTGGGATTCTTAAAGTGGTCCATCACTGTTTTTGAGTACATGGCTTTGTCCTCCTCGATAACCCTATAAAATTATACTATGTTTTTGTTTCTCAGGTTTAAGCTTTTTAAAGATACCATTATATCTGATTAAGACGGATGCAAGACCCCCACTGATTCAACTACTTGCTTAAGGCGATAACTTATTGTTTTTATAGCAATTATATGGTGGCCGAACACTTTCCCGATTTTTTCTTAGAAGAATCTGGATAACATCGTTATGCCACCCCAAGTGCATACTACGATGTGGCATATAATTCAAGAAAAATAATCCTTTAGTATTTGTCCATGATTTGGATAATATCGTGAAATATCTTGAGAACATGTGGGATGGGGTATCTTCTTTCCTTTACCTCATGTCATTCCACGTCGGAGGGGATGATATGGATCTTTATCTCTTTGACACCGGCAATGTTTTTCGAGATTTTCTGTATTTTTTGAACCAAAGAGGCCTCGTGGATGACGGGTGCTTCCGTCTTCACGAACACGATCCCATCTTCTGCCGTCACTTCAATGTCCGGTCTGACATCCACCACGGCGGCTTTAACGCGAGCGGCAAGTGCCAATCCGTCAATAGCTCTTTGAGATTCAGGCGTGGCCTGAAATTGTGGTAAGCCGGCGGCGTGGCATATGATGTCTACGGCATCTTCCACGGTCAATTTGTGAATGTGGATGACTAGATCATAGAGGTTTGGCTTTCGAGTATCTATCCCGTACAGGTTCTTGCTCCATTTTACTCTCTCTTCATCATCCTTTGATAAGACCTCAAGGGCTTCTTTTCTTGATATGCCTTCACGCTCCATTTCAAGTCTTACACGATCCTCCAAATCGGCAATAACCCTCACCTTGAGAACATGTGATATCCCTTTCACGAAGAAATGACCGGCGAGGCCGTGGTAGACCACATTGTCCTTTCTAAAATGCTCCAGGATTTCCGCTTGAATAAATGATACATATTTTTCTTTCTTGCGCGAAAGGTTTCCAAAAAATGACGGGGCGTCATGAATCGCCCTCACCAGTTTTACCTCGGGAATATTGTAGCCATCTGAGGCTTCGAGAAGAACACGCCTGGCAATGCATTCATATCCAAGACGTTCTGCAACTCTCTCGGCGATTTCTTTGCCTTTGCTGTAAGAACCGCGACTAATGGTGATGATGGCCATGATTAACCTCTTTCTGGTTTTGGTCTTCGGAATGATGTGTCTTTTACTATACAAATAGCACGATTTGAGTCCTGGGTCTAGAGAAATGGGGATTAAAGCGGGCGATCTTGGGCAGGATTGATTGCGCATTACAAAGGAGCTGCCCTTTTTTTCACTGCTTAAAAAATGGACTCTCCTCCGTTTCGAAAGACCTTGCTATAACCGTATTTAACGAGAAACGTGACGCGCATAGTCGTCATGCCGCCATTGGTGGAGCCCGGGCATAACACCCAAAAACATTTACAGCAGAAGGAGTATTTTAGCAGGCTTTTCTACAGAGGAGTACCCCCTTGGGAAGACAGAAGTCCTCTAGTCTGACGGCGTAGGGGGCAAATCATAGAGCTTCATCGAATTCTCAGCCATATATGCGGCCCTTCTTAATGTTGGTGTCGCGCTTGGTTCCTATTTCTCATCATCATCCAGATGTTTCAGCGCCCTGAGAATGCCCATGGGGCTCGATCCCATGGCTAATAGATCGATTTCCTCCTGGCGCTTTTTATCATGTTCGAATTTCTTTTTGATTCTGTTTTTGTAGGCATCCTTGAGAACTCCCAGAAGTTTATCGAAATTATAAGGCTTTTCGAGGTAGCCGAATGCCCCCAGCTTCGTGGCCTCCACCGCGGAATCAAGTGAAGCATAGGCTGTCAACATAATCACCTCCAAAAACCTATGCTTTTTCTTCAGGATTTTGAGGAGTTCCATTCCATCTATACCAGGCATCTTAAGATCCAGGATCGCCACGTCAAACGCTCCCTTCTTGGCGGCTTTAACGGCCTGTTTTCCTTCAGTGGCAGTGGTCACATTAAAATCCTTCAGGCCGAGCCGTTCAGCAATAGTCGAAAGGAATCTTTCGTCGTCGTCAACGATGAGAAGTGCAATTTGCTTTTCTTCATTATTCATCATGACCCCTCCTTTGCTTAGTGAATAGTCTTATTCTTGTTTGTGTCCTCAATGGTCAAAACCGTTAGGGAAAATAACGATTTTAAGAACAAAAAAGCGCTGCTACCTGCGGAGCGCCTTTTTCAAGGAGGTTATGGAGTATGAGAAAGATCATTTAGGGGCCCTTTTTCTTTTTCCCTATTCGGACCGCATCCTCCAAGTCCCCTCCGTCGGCCATTCCCGCAGCGGCCATGCTGTCTTCAAGACTCTTTTGAAGCCTCTTTATGAAACTCCAAAATCCCCCCATTTGGTCTTTTTCAAAGTAGTCCGAGTCTAATGCTTCGGCGGCCTCTTTCACCTTCTCATCGCCGAATCCTGTCAGGAGGACGGTCTTTATTTGGGGATGGATTTCTTTGAGTTTGGTAAT
>JAFGFY010000035.1 GCA_016930795.1 Deltaproteobacteria bacterium | reverse complement strand
ACGGCAGGTGGTCTTAAGCAGTTTCGCGTCTATTTGTTATTGAGGCTGCTTGGATGGGAGGTCAAACGTTCTCTTCAACCCCGAACCACGATCTTGGAACGTCCGGTATGGGAGGGCAACCACCGGATTTTTGTCGACGACGCCAGGATTCGCCAGATTAGCGTGTTCGTTTTTCTGTACATGGTTTCATACTTATTTGGAGCCCTGCTCTTGTGTGCTTGCGGGTATTCCCTTAAGGACTCCCTCTTCGAATTTGCTTCCGCCATTGGAACCGTCGGACTTTCGGTTGGAGTAACATCCGCAGATATGCCCGATGCCGCCTTATGGGCGGAGACGGCTGCTATGGTTCTCGGTCGTCTAGAATTCACGGTAATAATCCTCAGCGTTATCAAGATGATGAGAGATAGCGTTCGCTTGATAGTGCCAATGTCGAGTGGAGAAAGGACTTGATACATATGAAACCCGTTTTAGGAAACAGCCTGGCTGGAAAAAACATTCGTTACCTTCTGTGCGACACCTGGGGAAAAACTGAACCAGAATTGGAGGGTGGCGAATGGGTCCAAAGTCCCATCCAATGCCTGGATAGAGCCGTGGAAACAAAGCCTAATATCATAGTGGTTCGGTTTTGGCAAATGCCGATCCGGGAACGGGAAGCCTTGGTGGATCTGTGCACCACATTGAAATGGAACAGTTATACAAGAAAAATACCGGTACTAGCCCTGCTTCATGCGAAACATCGCGGACTTATAGAGGATTTACAACATGCCGATGTGGACTTCGCCAGATTCTTCAGCGAAAGAAGCTTAAACTCAGGCCGGATGATCGAGATTATCGGAAGCCTAGGTGCTAAGGATCGGGTGGAGCGGCAATTGAAGATGTTGTGTCCTTATCTTCACTACGATGCCATCGATGCCAAGTGCGAAATGATTCTATGTGGCGCGTACAAGGACAGGATGGTTCTCGGAGGCAAATGGCTGCATAAGATGTGTGAAACAGGCGAGCATCTTCATTGCGAATACTATCTGAAGCCCAGGGTCAAATCATGACATTTCAGAGTCGACTCCTCAAAGCCCATCCGGCAAGTCTCGTGCTGGCCAGTTTCCTTCTGGCCATTGCAATGGGGACATTGCTGTTGATGTCCCCCATTGCAACCAAAAGCGGAACGATTTCATTGATAAATGCGCTTTTCACCGCCACATCGGCAGTATGCGTTACCGGTCTCGTGGTCGTCGATACTGGGAGTTTTTTTACCCTGTTCGGCCAGTGTGTGATTCTGGTTCTTATTCAGATCGGCGGCCTTGGCGTGATGACGATTTCCGTTGCACTGTTCCGCTGGATCGGGAAAAGCATCTCATTTCGTCATCGGATGGTCATGCAGGATGTCTTTGCGCATACTCCCCGAGAGGATATTCTCAACCTTGTCAAAAGCACATTGTTTTTTACACTGACCGCTGAGATTCTGGGAGCCATTCTTCTTTCCTTCCATTGGAGTCAGCAACTTCCTTTCGCCAGTGCCATCTATACAGCCGTTTTTCATTCCATATCGGCGTTCTGCAATGCGGGATTTTCATTGTTCTCTGACAGCATGACACGATATAGCGACAGTATTCTTCTCAATACGGTCATGGGCATCCTGATTGTCACAGGAGGTATCGGGTTCCCTGTCCTCTATGATCTTCAATCCTGGCTCCGGGGTCGAAAAAAACAACGCATTCGGTTATCCGTACAGACGAGAACAATTCTTCTAACGACCTTTTTTCTGATCGTCAGCGGCGCCATGATGTTCGCTTTCCTTGAGCATCGCTCCCTGCCTGAAACAAGTTCCCTTTCGCACCGTTTACTTACTTCCCTATTTCTGTCCATTACTTGTCGCACCGCTGGTTTCAACACGGTCGATATCGCCTCCCTGAGGGAAGCCACCCTGGCCTTGATGATTTTCCTGATGTTCGTCGGCGCATCTCCGGGTTCCTGTGGAGGTGGTGTTAAGACTACCACGCTTGCTCTCATCGGGGCTTTCACGTTAAGCAGGGTGAGAGGAAAGGTTCGTGTCAATATGTTTAAGAAAAGCATTCCTGTCGAGGTCATCAACCGGAGTATCGCACTCATACTCGTATCTATAGGGATCATTGGGCTAGTTCTGTTCATGCTTTTAGTTGGCGAATCTCCGGAACCTCGTAACATAACGGGCTACAGTGGATCATTTCTTACGTATTTTTTTGAAACGGTATCGGCCTTCGGTACTGTCGGATTATCCATGGGGGTGACGTCTGCCCTGAGCGCATGGAGTAAAGTCTGGCTTATTTTGATGATGATTATCGGTCGCGTTGGAGTACTCACCTTTTCCTATATTATTATCGGGACAGGAGTTACCAATGGTATCGAATATTCTGAAGAAAGCATCATGATCGGTTAAAGGGAGGTTCATACTATGAAGAGGTTTGCTGTAATAGGTCTTGGGAATTTCGGTTTTCACGCTGCCAAGGCCCTTTATGAGGACGGCAATGAGGTCGTTGCTATAGATTCGGATAAAGGCCGGATCCATGCCATAGATCCGTACTCTACAGAAGCCATTGTCTTGGATGCGACGGATAAAGAAGCCTTAAAAGCCCTTGGGCTTGAAAATATGGACGGGGTCATTGTCTCAACGGGCACCAAGATCAGTACGAGCATCCTTATTTGCCTGCATTTGCAGGAGATGGGTGTTAAAAAGATATTTGCCAAGGCCCTGGATGAGGATCATGGGAAAATCTTGAGTAGAGTGGGGGCAACGGAAATCATTCATCCGGAGCGGGACATGGCCATACGGGTTTCGCGTGGTCTATCACGACCCAACGTGTTGGACTTTGTCCCTTTAGGTGAAGATTACGACCTGGTCCAAGTCAGTCCGCCTAAAGAATTTATCGGAAAGAATCTGAAGGATCTGAATTTGAGGGCAAAATACAAGGTTCACATCATTGCTATTAAGGAGCTGGTACCGGAGAACTTCGTTCTTGTGCCATCGGCTAATTTTGTCATTAAAGATAGTGATATCTTGATCATGCTCGGAAAAAACGAGGATATAAATAAAATCAAGGCACTTAAATAGGTATTGGAACGGTGAAATCGGAAAGAAAAAACTCTTGAAAGCTATATTTTTACCGCTATACTATTAAGTTATAGGGGGTTTTAGAGAATTCCCCGAATCTCCAATGGAGAACGGGGTTTTTTTATGGAACAAGCTCTAAATGTAAGGAGCTATGTTTTTACCGTAATTCGCTCATTGTGAATTTTCATCACTATGAATATTTCCATCTATATCATCTTT
>JAFGFY010000224.1 GCA_016930795.1 Deltaproteobacteria bacterium | reverse complement strand
TTCTTGAACCGGATACCATATACGAGTTTCAGGTCGAGCTTGTCCCCATCTTTAATACCTTTAAAAAGGGACATAAAATCTGGTTGCAGATAGCGTGTGAGGACAAGGATTATAATCCTTGGGACTCGGGAAGCGCCTATGTCACAGGACCCGCTCCGCTCTCGATTGATATCACTGTTTATCATAACAGGGAGTATCCGTCTCATCTGGTATTGCCGGTGGTGCGGGATATGGATGAAAGTATAAAAGTAGAATCACCGCTATGCGACTTTTTGCCGCGAATATAATAGAGAGTTGCGAATTCCGGCATAGATCTGTATTCTATACTGCTTTTATTAAAAACCCCAGAACTGCTCCTGTGACAATAACTATAATCATATGATATCTTATGAATCTGTCACAGGCGCCCGGCTCCTTTTCCCCCAGTAGTGTAAATCCTCCGGCAAAGGTAAAGCTTAAAAGACCATACCACAGGGCGGACAGTATCCATTTCCACCAGGTTATATTCAGACCAAGGTCCTGTGCCCACAGGGGCGCACCCGCTATAACCAATGCATACAACAGCCCCATTATGATCCAGAAGACAGGTTTAAAAAAAGGTGAATATATGATCATTATCTTACTCCTTTCTACCATGTCTTATCCACGTCAAACCACTCTTCGGTGACCAGCCAGTCAGGCGGTTTGTGGTAGGTGGCGTTGCTTCCTTCGGGCGGCGGCATAAAGTCCCTTGCTTCCGGGTATTTAAAAATTTTTTTCTGCATCCACAGCAGCATACTCGATGATATCCCGGTGGGATCCCTTGAATCTATGTGCCTTGAAAGTGTATGGAGCCAGTTGTTTTTTCTACTGTAGGGACAGACCGCCAGACAGACACGGCATCCCCTGCCAGGCTCACTCGTGGCCATGCTGCACCACACCTGAAAACAGAGTTCGCATTTTATCCTCCAGCGTTTGTATCCGAATTCAATATTCGGCTCATCTGCATGGCTGATAGCGCCAGTGACACAGCGTTCGGCACAGATTTTACACTTTTTACAGAACTCTTTCACACCAAAGTCAATGGGTTTATCCACCTCCATGGGGATATTTGTGGTGACAACTGCAAGCCTCGCATTGGCGCCAAGCTCGGGAGTTATCAACATCCCCATTCTGCCCTGTTCCCCCAGTCCGGCATCCACGGCTATGGGTGGAGTAATAAGGTCATAGTGCATGGGCGGCACATGGGCCCTTGCCGGATAACCCAGTTGCTGTATAAAGTTTTCAAGCCTTGTACCGATGATCCTTTCTCTGGAATAGGCATCGAATGAAGTTCCATACACCGCGTTGGAATAGAACATGTCCCATTCATGGGGTGTTGCAAAAACAATGGCATATTCCCAGTGTTTGGGGACCTCATAATCTCCGGTACCCACACCTCTCAGATGACCCTGGTAGACCCAGTCGGGGTTGAGCTTTGTGACGCCCACCAGGGTGGCGCCGAATGTATGGGTAATCTTTTTAATCAGTTTAGATGCATGGGCAGGGCTTTTGAAACGTAAAGGACTTTTTCGGTGAATAAAGCGGAAATCCCACTCTTCGGGTGATCCTTTCGGGTCCTCGGGATATAGTATTGCGGCCTCAAAGAGGCTCCCAAATGCCTTTGACCAGTAATCCGCTATGGCAAACTGGGTTTCCCACTTTGACCAGTCCTCCTTTTGCTTTTGCATAAGCTGGAGGGCCTTGAGGGTTTGACTGTAGGCTGCAGTGTCTTTCAGATAGTATGTCTTCAGCGGTTCGGGAAGGGCTTCAACCCCCATGTCAGGAGACCATTTAGGTTCACCACCGCCGGGGGGAGGAGCCATGAGCATTGCGAACGATTTAATGCGGGCTATCAGATTATCCACATGATGGAGACGTTCGTGCTGATCTGTCTTTTCGTAGGTTGGGGAGTCCTTTTGAAATGGTTCTCGATTGAAAAATTGTCCGGCCCCGTGTGTGAACCGCTCCCATCCCGTATAGGAGTCATAGCTTTTACCGGCAAGGAAACCGGCAATTGAAATGCCGACAATCCCAAGAACAGCGGCCAGGAGTGACCCGGCTTTAAGAAAAGACCTGCTTATGCCGTCAAAAGCAAAAGCGGTATCAGCCAGCCCCGGAAGTATGCTCCCTGTAATTAGAAAACAAACCGTTAAGCAAAGTCCTTTTTTCATTCCATCCTCCATCAGTCAGTCGAGCGTTTTGGCAACGCGGATGCCAAGGTAACTGCGGCCCCGTGCATCAGGTGAATAGACAAAGGCGCGATTAGCAGACCGCAGTGACTTCGTATCGCTCATGAAAGAGTTGCCTCTGAATCCACGAACATTGCAGTTGCCGCTCTTTACCGCCGACCCGTCGGCTGGAAGTTTTTTCCCGTCCTCTTCATAGCAATCCTCAATCCATTGATAGACATTGCCTGCCATGTCGCACAATCCAAATCCGTTTACTGGAAATGAGCATACCGGGGATGTTTCGTCAATCCATATATCACGGCCTTCTGCAATACCCCCCAGTTCCTGATCTGCTTCTCTGCCATAATTGGCGTATTCGTGGCTGGGTTCCGAGCCCCACCAGTATGCCGTTGCTGTACCTGCGCGCGCTGCATATTCATATTCCGATTCGGATAATAGCCGATATTGATCCTTGCCTGTCTTTTTATTAAGCCAGCCGACAAATACCTGGGCGTCCCACCAGCTAATGCCAATTACCGGACGATTGCCGCGGCCATAATCCACATACTCTTGAGTCGAAGGTTTGCCCTGATTTTCCCTTCTGAGCGCTGTTTCAACGGCCTGCCCGTCACACATGGCATCGCGTGCGCAGGCTTCCCATTGATCCCAGGTGATCGGAGCTTTACTTACAGCAAAGGAGTATGTGATCGTGACCTTGTGCTGACCTTCGTCATTTTCCCGATATTTTTCAGTTTCCGGAGACCCCATGATGAACGTGCCTGAAGGAATGACCACCATCTCAGGGCACATTGAACATTCTTTGAAATTCTCACCAGCACGTCCCGTTTCATCCGCTGACATCGCCGATCCGGCCATCAGGCACAGTATAATAACCGTCATCATTTTACTTCCCATCAGTAGTCTTTTCATGGCTCCTCCCTATAAAAACGTCCTGTCACCTGTTTCTGCCGATTCATAGATCGAGACGCTGCCAAGTTATGAACTTAAGAACTGTAATTCCTGTTGAGATTCCAAGCGTAAATAAGTAGTTCAATCTCCAATCTTAAAACCTTACAGCATCTCCATTTACTCCATGACTATGATTATTCATACCTCAATTTCACGATTAATTTACCGCTCTCTTTCCCTGAAAGGATATTGATATCCAGTTTTCCGTTCACTTCTGTTCCTGTTCCTAGATCTGAAAGAGTTTCTGTTATTGTAGTCTGATGACCTGAACCTGTAAGATGGTCTTCAGTCAGTTCTCCTCTCCACATTACAGGGCCGAAGGTATGCCTCAATGTATATTGGCCCGGCACAATGTTTTCAAAGGTATACTCATTTTTTGCTTCGAAAATCATTTTTCTCTCAACCATTTCTCTGCCTCTGAGAAGTTCAATTTCCGCTCCTCTTCCCATTGTCTGCTCTGTTCTTTCCCTGTAATAGTCCGTTCCGCTGTCGAAGGCTTCAACCTTAAAGTAATATTTTTCATCCCTATTAAGGCTATGAATGGTTAAAGTATAGCCGTCATAAATCATATAGTTATTGTAAAGTTTTTCTGGTTCAATACCGTAGCGGACAACATAACCATCTGCTCCTTCAACAGGCTGCCAGGTAAGGGTTGCATCGCGCGGGTCCTCAGGATCGAGGACAATCATTACATCCTTTACCTCTGTAAATCCGGCACTATCTGGGTTACCGAATATACGCAAATCCTTGACTGCAAACTTTCCTTCGTCATGGGTAAATAGATTGGTCAGTTTTACGTACCTTGCTTTTACGGGTTCCGAAAGCTCTGTGTAATCGTGTCTGAGGTCCTTCAGATTATTACTTTTATCAATGAGCATTGACCAGTTCTCATTGTCATTTGAAACCTGGACTGTATATGACTGATAACGGCTGAGATTCTTTCCGCCCATACCAAAGCCGAAACCCGTGCCTTCCATCTTTGCATCATGCTGATCAAAATTGACCTGTAGTGCATTTATATCGCATTCCTTTCCCATATCTACTGTCATATATTCTCCCGGATTCCCAGTGGCTGCAGACCAGTGGGTCATGAAATTTTCATCCACCGCATTTTCAGGTCCGAACCCTTTGAGTGAAGAAGATACCTCAACGTATTTTTTGTGAGATAAAAGCATCCAGCCAGTAAAATTATTATCAACAGCATTTTCCTTTACACCTGGATAATATTGCGGATAATCGCCAAAGGCCGTATTGGAGTGCATCACACCCTCAGCATCTACGGCAGTTGGAAATAATACGATCTCACTACCTCCTCTTCCGCCATAGAATGAAGGGATCATACAGACGGTCCATAACTGCCCGTTCTTGTCATGAAAGGTACTGCCATGACCCGCTCCCGGTGCAAACCCTGTTGTCTTGAAAGTAAGAGGATTATGGGGTGAATAGATAAAAGGTCCGAGGGGGTTGTCACCCACATATACGCCGTGTGAATAGGTTAAAAATTCAAGGCCGATTGCAGCATACTGCAGATAGTATTTCCCGTTGTGTTTTATCATCCACGGTCCTTCTATCCACGGAGATTCTTCAGGAAAATATTCCCTGTGTGTAAAAAACGGGAATATCACATCTTCGTTCCTTCTTCTTTCAAAACCATGTGATTCATAGTCGCCAAAGAACAGGGTTACCGGCTCCCCCTTTTCTTTGAAGCCGTTATCGGGATCCAGTTCAACGACCTGAAACGGTAAAATCTGCGACCAGCCCCAGTACATATAATACCGGCAGTCATCATCTATAAACATGTCGGCATCTCCGTAATCCTGCTGATACTCACCGACTTTTTCCCATATACCGCTCTTTGGATCAGTGCTGGCAAACACGTCATGCTGGCCTTTATCTCCCGAGGCAATTAATCTTTTCCTGTCACTGACAACCGACGGACAGCCCCATGGCAGATCAGGCGCCTCAACATAGATCCAGTCTCTCATATTACCGGAATACCAGTACCCTCTTCCTCCGGTAATAAAGAGATAATAATCATCCTGATGAAGGACAACAACCGGTTCTCCGGCCCTTCGTGCCCTTTCCGATCCGACAAACACATTGAGGGGATTACAGAATGTCAATGGTTTATCTGTTATCCGGGCAGTAAAATCCTTCGATTTTTCCGAATTAACCCTTTTATCGGAATTAGCCGGTTTGTTCGAGTTGTCAGAATCATCTGAAGCACAGGAAAATGAAGTAACTGTAACTAAAATAATTATTACCATCCGAATTACTGTTTTTAATATCAATTTATTCATAATCATATATGTCCGCTGGATCAATAATTTTCTATACTGATCTAACACTTAGCTGCTCCCTTGAAATAAATCATACCGCTTTGTAATGTGTCGATAATTTTATTGACACAATTAATTCTATTGTATACCTATATACATTATTTGCGGTAAACTGCCTATGAAATATTTACCATCTAAACAAATCAACAAAACCAATGGTATTCCTGATTGTTAAATCTTTCTCTTTAAATTTAAGCGAGGAAGCCATGAACCTGCCACAAAACAATTCGTTTTTGTTCATTTTATCCGCATTAATTTTCACGACCGCAGCCATGATTTGGGGCTGCAAATCCGATGTCCCCTCTACTCGATCAGAATCTACATTAAACCTGGTGGAGACATCCAACGGCCCTGTCCGTGGTCTTAATGAGGACGGGATCCATGTTTTTAAGGGTCTCCGTTACGCTGCCCCCCCTGTCGGTAGACTCAGGTTCAAACCGCCTGTCCCTCCCGAACCCTGGACAGAACCGGTAGATGCTTATGAATACGGCAACCGGGCAATGCAGGGTTCCGGACCGGGAGGCCCGGCAGACGGTGTACAGAAAGCAGATGAAGACTGCCTGTTTCTAAATATATGGACACCCGGACTGGATGGTAAAAAACGTCCGGTCATGGTGTGGCTCCATGGAGGGGGGTTTTCCGCCGGATCCGGGGGCGATGCCTTCTGTAACGGAAAAAATCTTTCCCACAAAGGGGACGTGGTCGTAGTCACGGTAAACCATCGTTTGAATGTCTTCGGTTTTCTCCAGCTCAGTGAAGATTGGAGCCCGGACTATGCCTCCTCAGGACAGGCCGGCATGCTTGATATTGTCATGAGTCTTAAGTGGGTAAAAGACAATATCAATCGCTTCGGGGGTGACCCCGGCAATGTCACCATATTCGGCGAAAGCGGGGGAGGACGGAAGGTAGCCATGCTTATGGCAATGGAACCTGCCAAAGGGTTTTTTCATAAAGCCATAATTCAAAGCGGATCAGGCCTGGATGCCCCTTCAAAGGCCGATGCAGTGGCACTGGGACGCGAGCTCTTAAAAAAATTGGGAATCGTTGAAGGAGACGTTGAAGCACTCATAAGCATCGATGCCCAAAAGATTTTTGACGCTCAACCCTCCATGCCCCCTTCCCCTCCATCCCCATCGGGCCAGCTTACAGTTCCCATTGGAGGTTTTGTTCCCTGTGTGGATGGTATCGTGCTTAAACACAAGCCCTTTATGCCTGATGCTCCAGCGATATCAGCCGATGTTCCGCTGATGATCGGTTCAAACAAAGATGAAATGGCTATTTTTCATGGAAACGATCCGAAATTCGGCAAATACACCGAGGAAGAATTCATCGAACATGTCCACAGCGTTCTGCCTGGCAAGGCTGATGAATTAATCCCTGCCTTGCGTTCGGCTTTCCCGGATTACTCTCCAACCGACCTCATTGTAGCCACAGACTCCCTTAAGGGTTATTTCATTGCAACGGTATTCCAGGCCGAACGGAAAGCAGCACTGGGAGAAGCGCCGGTTTATGTCTATCTCATGGTCTGGGAAACCCTTGCTGACAACGGGCGGCTGCGAGCCCATCACGCCCTGGATGTCCCCCTGGTATTCGACAATGTTGAATCTAACAGAAGTATGGTCGGCCCCGGACCCAAACCTCAGCGTATGGCGGATATCATGAGTTCTGTATGGATCGCCTTCGCACGTACCGGTAATCCCAATACCGGTGGACTCCCACAATGGCCTACCTATGACCCGAAGAACCGAAGCACAATTTTCCTTGATATTGAAAGCCATGTGGTGGAAAGGCCCTATGAAACAATACGACAGATTCTGGTTAAATAATATGAGGATAAAAATGAAACGATATTCTTTACTGATGATTTTAATTCTCTGTATTTTTACATTTTCATGTGTGAACAATTACTCATCTACCGCCGATCGTAATTCCCGACCAGGTGAATATGCAGGTTTCAGCGAGGCTATTTACGCCGATGAATACGAGATGACCTCTCAGTATATCCGGGTGAGTGACGGCACAAAGCTCGCCATGGATCTATATCGTCCAAGGGATAAAACAACCGGAAAAGTAATCGAAACCCCGCTTCCCGTTATATGGATGCATACCCCTTATAATCGCAGGAATGTGGGGAACAATGGAGCACTGACAGTTGAAACCTATCCCGGGACAGGAGCGAGGCTGATAAAATACGGGTATGTGGTAGCCACAGTGGATTTTCGGGGTCTGTATGCCTCGTATGGACACAACGAAGCATACAACCGGGGTGAATGGATGACTGCCGCACGCAAGGACGCATATGATATCACTGAATGGCTTGCGAAACAGCCGTGGAGCAACGGCAATATAGGCATGTGGGGCTGTTCTGCCACAGGCGGCAGTCAGATGCAAGCCGCAACATCAGCTCCTCCCCATTTAAAGGCAGTTTTTCCCATGAGCTGCGAGTATGATGTTTATTCCTTTCGTGTGCCCGGCGGTATGGCGCCATCCAAAGGTACCACAACCCAAGCGATGTCGTCCAGGGAGGCTCGCGATGCGGTAGCCGTGCCGGTGGACACTGATATTGACAGGTCAATGCTGAAAGAAGCCATTGCAGAACATGAAGGAACAGTTGAAAACCCGGGCTACACCCCATACCGAGACAGTTTTGCCGAGGCTATCACGGATCCTTCATCCCAGCCTTGGTGGCTCAAAAGCAGTCCCCATATTTATCTGGATAAGATCAACTCTTCCGGAATCGCCATGTATCTGGCCGCAAACTGGGATGAAGGCCCCACTAAGCACGGCGCATTCTTTACTTTCAACAACGTAACCACTCCGGCGAAACTGATTGTTGGTCCTGAAGGACACTGCGGCTGGCTCGCAGTCGAAAAAAATACCGGCTTTGACATTACCATCGAAGAACGCCGTTTCTTCGATTACTGGCTCAAGGGCATTGATAACGGCATAATGGATGAAGACCCTGTATATTATTACACCTATAATGCTCCAGCCGGATCTGAATGGCGCTCAGCTAGTCAATGGCCTCTTCCCGACGAAAAAAGGATCAAATACTACCTGGGGGAAGGCTCACTGAGCACAGCAGAGCCCACGGGAGTTGATCAGAAAGACGAGACAACTGTCTCATATGAACTCGCTCCACGCGGCCAAATGCCGGCCGGAGGGCTCATATACGAGACAGCTCCCCTCAACGCGGATGTTCAGGTCACCGGTCATCCCGCGATCAATCTGTGGGTATCCTCTACCGCTTCTGACGGAGACTTCATTTCGACTATTCAGGATGTCGGACCGGACGGTACAGTTGAAACCTATAACATTCACGGCCGGATCCGGGCCTCATTGAGAAAACTTGAGGATCCGCCCTACAATAATCTAGGATTACCCTGGCACAGATTCTATGAAGCGGACGTCGTACCGCTGGTGCCGAGTCAACCGGCAGAGCTTGAATTTGATATATTGCCTTTATCCATGGTTTTCAAGGCCGGTCACCGCATACGTTTGGTGATTGATTTCGCAGACCGGACGACTCCTAAGCTGGATCCCGCGCCGAAGGTTGCAATATATCGGGATCCAACACACAGATCATATCTTACATTGCCTATTATAGAGGCACAGTAATCCCTGTAGAGAATATGATCCTGAACATAAACGTTCATTAATTTGAACAATCATGAATCAGACCGACGGTAATAGCTGGACATCCTATATGACGCATTATGAAAAAAAGTTACACAGCTGTCTCATGGTCTATTCCTTAATATAACTGGATGATTTCCTGTTGACATACAATACCGACCCCCATATATTCATTCTAATAAACAGAATCAACATTCTGATTTGCCGAAAAAGGAGGCGCCATGTTTTCCAAACATACGATTCGGTTGATAACGTTACTGGTCTTTATCCTTTTTATCATTGCCTGTGATTCTTCATCTCAAAAGGCCGAGGAAAGTGAAAGCCCGCCCCTGACAACAACAGTTGAAGTAACCGGGGGCACCATTGAAGGTGTCGAACAGGACGGCATTTTTACTTACAAGGGGATTCCATTTGCCGCGCCGCCTGTGGGAGACCTGCGCTGGAAGGCGCCAGCTCCCGTGCAGCCCTGGACAGGTATTAAGAAGGCGGATACTTACTGTGACGCCTGCATGCAGGCCTCCGGCTCAATGGGAAACACCGCGCCTGTCAATGAAGATTGCCTTTACCTGAACGTGTGGACACCCGCAAAAAAGACAGACGAAAAGATTCCGGTCATCTACTGGGTCCATGGAGGAGGCTACAGCGGTGGTTCAACCAGCACTCCCATGTATAATGGAACGGGTTTTGCTAAAAAGGGAGTGATCCTCGTTAGCGTCGCCTATCGACTTGGTCCCTTTGGATTTCTTGCACACCCGGAACTCAGTCGTGAAAGCAGTCATGGGTCGGGAACTTACGGAATTCAGGACATGATCTCCGGGTTGAAATGGGTAAAGGAGAATATTACCCGATTCGGAGGCGACCCTTCTAACGTGACTATTTTCGGCCATTCGGCCGGCGGCGCTGCGATCAGCTTACTGGCCGCATCTCCCGCCACAAAGGGTCTGTTTCATCGCGCCATCTGCATGAGCGGTGGATCCTTTACACCCCTTCAGACTTCAAAACAAACCGGCATAGGTTTGGGAATCCCAGCCCTCGAGTTAGCGGAATCGACAGGTGAAGAATTCTTAAAGGAACTTGGAGTTGCCGATATCAAGGCGGCACGAGCATTAAGCGCAGAAGATATACAGAAAAACCTGACCGGCGGAATGGGAGGCATGCGATTCCGGCCCGTAGCCGACGGGTATATCATTCCCAACGACCTATACACATTATATGAGGCAGGCCGTTTTAATGACACGCCCATTTTACTCGGGCACACATCGGATGAAATGGGATCCTTTGGCAGGACTCAGAATATGACACCGGAAGAGTTTGAGAAGCAGATTCAATCGCAGTATGGTCCTCATGCTAATGCCATTCTCGGCGCATATCCTCATTCAACGGACGCAGAAGCAACAAAGGCCTCAAAAGACATCAGAAACGACAGCGCCTTCTGCTGGAATACATGGACCTGGTCTCGTCTGCAATCCCGGAAAGGGAAAGAAAAGGCCTTCCAATACTACTTCGATTACCATCCCGGTTCACCCGATGGAGGTTCAGGCCATGGCAGCGATGTTCCCCATGCATTCCAGACTCTGGGCGGACCCATGGGAGAGCCTAAGCAAGAGGATTTGGAACTGTCTGATATGATCAGTTACTATTGGGTCAACTTCGCCCGGTCGGGTGATCCAAACGGCCCGGATCTCCCCGAGTGGCCGGCTTTTACAGAGGACGATCAAAAAGTGATGGTGTTCGATACGGCACCCAGCGCCCGACCTCTGCCCAACCTGGACAGGCTCAAAGTTTTCGATGCCTATTTCGCATGGCGAAGGGGAGAGAGCGAGTGAACCTCCTCGCCTAGAAAGGCGGGGCTTCCCCATACCCCTGCTCCGCAATCATCCCCGTATTGAATAGCGGGCTAATAACGTGGGCCATAAACAGGCACTGGTAAACCAACCTCTAAGGCCCCGAGATCCGGTGCTTCTCCGGTAAAGTCATCGTTCACGTTAGGGAGAATGCACGCTGCATCAACTGCCGCCGAATCCTTTTTCAGCCGAAAATCCAAGTCATCCGCGTTGAATATCTTTGTGATTTCATCAGGATATACAGGCGGATGCACATGCTCAAAGATACCATAATCAATGAGTATGCTGTGCTCGTCCTGACCTGTACCCTGGCTGTATTCCGCAAGCGTGTCGTATTGGCGTACCTCCCGAGGATTGATATAGTCCTTCAGGATACCGAATGGAGGAGAGTTCCATCCAAAGGAATACTCCGCATCCGGGTCGGGACGGAAGCCGTTGTAATCAGAGGATGTGTAATTGGTATAAGTGTCAACAAAGAAAACAGTCACTCCGGGCATCCAGTTGAGAATGAGATTATTCCGGAGATGATAGTGTGAACCTGAACCGACATTCGCGTTAGCAATGGATGTATTGTGATAGTAGATTGATCCTGAGGGGTGATTCGCGTGTTTTATAAAGCCCATGTTTGAGCCATGGTATATAATATTTCGTATGTAATAAGCCGGTCCGCCGTAAAGCGTTTGTGAGCTCAGGGCCTGAGCAGCTCCGTCTATGCAGTAATTGCGTAAAACACGGATGTTATACATGGTCCCGTCTGCCTCTATCGCGTTGTCATGTATGTTTTGAATGAAGTTGTTATAAAAATCGTTCGCCCTGAACATCCTGTCTTCTCTTAGCACTTCTTCAACCGGATAGACATTCGGATGGCCGTACGCGGGATAGCCTTCCGGGACGCCGTATGTGGCATGACATATTCCATTATGGAAATGCGCGATGTCATTGTGACATACAACGTGACCCTCACCGGCCAATTTAACCGCGTATTCCGACAGACATTTTTCATAGGGGAAAAGCAACACAGGCGTCCTTTCACTCTTGAGAAACCATGAATGTATTTGGCTTTGGTCATGCCTGCCGATAAATACATTATCAGCTATGTAGAAATCCTTCGAGCCTGACCACTCAGAGTGAATCCCTTTATCGACATCTTCAATCCGGCACCTCTTGACTGTTAACCCCTTACAGCCGGCTATCCTTTTCTGACCGGCCCAAAATGCGACATCCGTATTGCGAATGATCAACCCTTCAAAATAATGGTAATCTGCGGCCATAACATTGAAAAGGTTGAAGTTGCCATTCCCGTCAAAAACAACCTTTTCGCCATCCGCGGCCTTTATCACAATAGGCTTTTCCGGAGTTCCTTTTTGGGTCAGGAAGTAGGTCCCCGAGAATTTTGCGCCCTGCCCTTCACCCCAGAGATCAGCCCCATAGAAAGTCCAATCCTCTTTGTAGACTCCCTCATGGATTAGTATTGTATCCCCGGGCTGGACGCGAGGGGGGTGAAGATTCCACCAGTCTGCCGTGCATCCCCCACCTGCATAATAGGCCTGCATCAGGTTGACAAAGTAAGGTTCTTCTTTGGGTCCTGCATAAGCCCAGGGATAGACGTGATAGACCTTGCCATCCTTGAACGGTTTCGGTTCAGAACGGGTACGTACCGTTACAATTTGTTCCTTCGGAGATTCGCGTTGGCTCTTACTAAGAACACCATCAGGATCCGACATTAAAAATTTGCACTCATACTCCGTGTTAGGTTCCAAGTCCATGATGCTTCCGGCAAACAGATTTGGGGTGACATAATCGATCCAATTGACAGAAAAAGCATCAATGCATTCTTCATTTTGGATGCGTAAAAGAGGCAGCGCCTTTTTCCAGGAGGATTCTCCCTTTTTTCGATACCACACTTCCACAAAGGCATTATGGTTGACATCCCCCTCAACGTACCATTCAAATCCGAGGCATATGAGAGTCGGAGGTTCAATGACAAGTTTCCCCGGCTTGACCGCGTTCCATTCTTCCCGATTCTCCTGATAATTCTCGGCAAATAAAATGCCAAAACCACGGCCGGATAGACCTAAAGGTAAGAGAAAAACAAGGGAAATCGCTATAAATAAGTTCCTGCTGATCTTCATACATGACCTCCTTTTTTTGGAGACCTCCATCATTTACTACCTGGACAATACTTTGATCTCCCGCGTGGATGTGCCTTGAGCCCCCTCTGTATCCGTAAATGTCATCGTAATTGAATAGGTTCCAGGATTTTCGTAGACGTGATCAACCATAGGACCCCCAATTGTCAGAGGAGTGCCATCTCCCCAATCCCATGTAGTGCCTGCCCATTCCGGCAGTGCTGGATAATGATAAGAGGTTTTGTCATCGTTAAAAAAGTATGAATCATTCCAGACCAGGACACGATCTCCCACTCTTACTTTGTCCGATAATATCTCGATTCTGACTTTCGGAGGTCTATTTGGACGTGTCTGGCTGATGTTATCATACTCAAGAAAGCCCTCCGGGGTTCGATCAATATTTTCCAATATTTCTATATGTGCTGTGTAAGCACGCTTTACTTGATCCAGAGTAACCTTTTCCGGTGTATCAAGAATGGAATGATAATAGATAGGGATAGTCGCCACGTTCACCCAGGGTCTTGTTGTCGGCGCGATACCCCACTGTGGTCCGGACGCGAAGGCATTAAAACGGTTCTGGGTACAAACAAATCCATACTTATCCATAGTGAACGCCGCGAGCCTGGTAAAAGTATAATTGTTTGAAATGATATAAAATTCGTTAGTCTTGTCCGTTGGTACGATTTTTCCTTCGATCTCATCGAACACATACCTTAGGCCGCCAACAGCATGATCTACGTCCCACACTATCGCCTTTTCCAGTTGGTCCTTATGTGCTTTGGCAAATTGGTAGTGGCCAGTATTGTTGTCAAAATCATGCCCAAAACACCAGGCGAAGATCATGTCGCGATTTCTTGACTCCCTCGGTTTGTTGGTAAAGTATCCCGCCCAGGCTATCATCAAAGCGACGCTGCCATTATTATCAACAGCACCGGTAAACATTCCGGTATCATAGTGAGTACCGACCAGAATAACCTCCTCCATACTCCCGTTTCCCGGCAATTCAAAGACAACATTATGGGCGGCAAACCTTTGATGTGGGACATCAAGCACCATCTTCAATGCGGGAGGCGTAGCAGACGTTGCCAGATCTCTCAAATAATCCCCCACACTCTTGCCGACAGAGAAAACCGGGATTGGGAAGATTTCAGGCGGCATTGTTGGATCACCCTTTTGGAATTGCGGACTATCCACTTGCATGCCGGCTCGAATGACGCCGATAGCGCCTTTGTCCTTAGCGGTAATGACTGCGCCATTTGCTCTGGCGGTGGGACTATAACCCCGCATCATTTTCTCGTCTATCAGGGCGATTTTGCCCTCAACATCAAAAAGTTCATAATGAGAAGCAGACCCGTCTCCCACATAAACAACCTTACCTTTTATGCCTCCTTCCGGAGTCCCAACAGTCCATTGCAATGGGAAACAAGTGAGTGTCCGGCTATGTTGACCGTCAACTTCGACTATCAGTTCAAACCTTTCCGGATAGGGACTATTCGCCGTAATGGGTTCCAATTTGGCGTGTACTCCTTGCTCACGTAGCCTTTTGAGGATATAGTCGGCAGCTTGGTCCGCTTTTGGCTGTGTCTGTATCCCGGAATGAATACCGTATCCGGCGATATCGCAAAGATCATGGAGCATCTCCAATATTTTTTCCGCGGGTTCTACATGTTTTCCACGCTCAATCTGATTCTCCTCGGCAGATACTGTGCTATTACCCCAACCGGATAGGCCAGAAGATAAGAGAATAACAAGGGAAAGGACTATGAAAAGATTCCTTCTCGTTTTCATACATGACCTCCTTTTTTTGACATCCAGCTTTGGCGAAAGGGATGTCCATTATTATATGATTTCAATTGCTTAAATATTCTCAAGCGATCATTTCATGGACGTCTCCATAGAATGGACAGGGTTCGGCGAATGCTAAATAAGACTTTCATTCGGATCAAATATGCGAGGTTTTCTTCCGACTGCCGGTACGCCTCTAAGGAATCTTCTTTGTTTTATATTCCCATTTGGTGTCTTTACAAAGGCCGCAGTCTGGGCCGGCGAACATCTTCTCAGCTATTTCATCACCTTTTAGCTGCCATTTCAGCCATGCCACGGCGACTCTTCCGAACTCACCGCCATTTGGCTGCATATAGGTTCCTCCGTGGCCCGCGCCGTCTAAATGAGCTATGGCAATGGGGACATTATCAATCCTTGCGAAGTCGTCTTCCCCATTTGGATAAGCCATATCACTCTTTCCACCGTCGATATACACAATAGGCGAGTGTAATTTCTGGAGGTGATCCTTCCCGATTGTGGGCAATGCCATCCTCATCTTCGGCGGCGCTCCTGCTTTTGCTACTCCTTCTTTTGGCGCTCCTGTTTTCGGCGGAGGCATTTTCGGCAGACCTCCCGCAAAAAGGCCGCTGTCCATAGGGAGGGTTGTCGAAACACGCGGATCAGCCGATACTTCCAATGCCTGCATTCCTCCGCAGCTATGGCCCGCTACGGCAAACTTTGACGGATCCAGTTTCTGATAGTACTTGCTGTCCTCACGCTTGTTCTCGGCTATCGCCCAGTCGAGGGCTTCCAGCAATTGAACAGACTTTGTCCCGCCCATGTCGCCGCCCATCATGCCGACACCCGGGCCATCACCCGAAGATAAGTCCCCCTCGCTGTATGGGCCGATGGCCACAACCAGGAAACCATGGGACGCGATTTCCGCGAGGAAAGGAGCATAAAAAGTGTTTGAGTTCATGCAAGCACCGTTCCCCCAGGCAAAAATCGGCAAGGGATTTTTTTGATCGAAGGGACTCAAATCCTCGGGACGATAAATTGTGTGCCCCGGGACTCCCGGATCTCCTTCAATGATTGCCGGATAGGGTCCAGAACCAACTGGTTTCGTCTGGGCGTGCGCGGCGGTTGCAACCAGTCCGATTATACACATCACAATACAAGCATATCTAAACATGTTTATTCCCTCCTGTCTAAATGTTAGAAATGGACGGCACTTGTAGGAACTTGCCCTCCCCAACATGCAGCTTGCCAGAAATCCCCAACGCGGTTTTTTTGAACAATTCATGGGTAACCTCCTTGAGTAATATAAAAGCAATCAGATACAAAGGATTACAGGTAATGGTTATATAGAAGAATGCGAAACCTAATCCAGACCTAATAACATTGCCGGATTCGATTTAATCATAAGCTCCACCTCTTCCTGGGTAATTCCATGGTGAAGCAGAGTGGCTATGAACAGTCTCATGCCTTCCACGGGTAACGGATTCTGGGGTTGCCCCAAGTCCGTGCTGACTATGCAGTGTTCGGGTCCGATTGTCTTAATTGTCTGTGCTAGTTGTGCCGGATCATGACAAAATTCATTCGGTAATATTCCAATGAGCGTAAATTCGATAAACGCGCCCATTTCAGCGAGTTCCTTCAAATCATCAATGGTAAAATGGTTTTCTGCGAATTCCTTATCAGTCGGATGAGTGATTACCATTTTCCTTATACCTACTCTACAAGCCTCCTTGATAAGAACAAAGGTTTCTTGAGGGGAAATGTGGCCTGTGGCCAGCACCATGTCGTTATCCTGTATAATCGACAGTATGCGCTCCATTTCAGGGACTAGTTTTCCAGACTCGTCCAGGAGGGATATGCCTTTACCTTCCAGCGGTAGTCCGAGTGCCCTCATTTTATTGATGGAATTGGCTGCAGAAAAGGTCGGCATCCATACCACTTTTGCGCCCAGGCTCGCAGCATTCTGAACCGCATGAAAATTCAGCCCACCCACCTCATAATTAAGGCAAATACTGCCTATAACCTTAATACCTGGTACAAGTTGACTGACAATAATCGCAACAGCGGCAGTATAGGAGTGACTTTTAAGCACTATGGCTTTCATACCGGCCTGCTGCGCCTGCTGGGCTGCCTGTATCGCATCAAAGCGGCATGGACCTGCCGACGGACCGGGATGCATGTGCATATCTATTGCATCCCTTACCAGATGATCTAATTCTATAAATTGCATACTGGCACTCCTTTTAAAACGATATGTCATTTCATGAGAATCTGCCAGGAATTGAGCAAAAATTCAAGATATTAATTGACAAACGATGAAAAAAAATTTTTCATGGAAATATCCGCTTTGTCACCATGAGAGTATCTATTCCGGCGTATCTATGAACATATTCCATGTCAACCTGATGTTGCCGGAGTATGCACGTGAAAGGAAAATTATATGAGTCTGGACTATAAGAGTTACGAGGAAGCAAAAGAAAAGTTTAAATGGAAAGAAAGATGGACCCTTTTTGACGGTACTAAAGATCATTTCAACATTGCCCATGAGTGTATTGATCGGCATCCTAAAAATGAATATGCAATACGTATTAAATTTTGCGACGGAAGATCGGAAATGTACACATTCGGACAATTTTCAGAGTATACATGCCGCTTTGCCAACTACCTTGAGGCGAAAGGAATAGAATCCGGAGACAAGGTTGTCATATTGCTCTTCCCCTCCATTGAGCTTTATGTAAGCATGTTCGGCGCATTCAGAAGGGGAGCAGTCGCCGTCATGTGTTTTCCTCTGTTTGGTCCTGAGGCAGTGAATTTCAGGCTTTCCAAATCGAATGCTAAGGCAATTATCACTACAAAGTCCATGATAAACTTGGTCGACAAGGAACTTGTCGACATACTTGGGCTCAAGATCATTTACGCAGATGATCTTATGGCAGAGTTACAGAATTGTTCAGATACCTATAAATGGAGAACAGACGTGGACTCCATCTGCATGATGCAATTTTCAAGCGGAACTACGGGAGAACCAAAATCTATTCTATACAAACACGGTGCTATCTCGGTCGCCGGTGTAGTTATGAAACTCGGAAACGGGCTTAGACCTGATGATATCTATTTTTGTCCTTCATCTCCCGGCTGGGGTCACGGCATATGGTATGGCACAATTGCTCCTCTTATCCATGGCCGGGCAATTGGTACTTTCTCTGGAAAATTCGACACAGACAAGGTCCTTGAAGCCCTGGAGGAATGGGGTGTCACGATTATGGCAGCTATTTCTTCTCATTACCGCCTTATTATGGAATCTCCAAATATTGAGAGATACAAAGTCAAACTCAGGACAGTCAACTATACTGGAGAGGCCATGACAAAGGGTACAATTGCTGCACTTAAACGTGTCTGGGGTATCTATCCTGCCGCCCAGTACGGTACCACTGAGGCAGGCCCTATTGCCCTTGATTTCATGGCCTTTGACAATTGGGTTATCAAACCGGGAAGTTTAGGTAAATTAATGTTAGGTGGTATAAAAATAGCTATCCTTGATGAATACGAAAAAGAAGTTCCTCCCGGAACGACCGGCCAGGTAACCCTCTGGAGAAATAATGCGTGGTTCAAGATAGGCGACAGCGCATATATAGATGAAGACGGGTATTTCTGGTATGTGGGTAGGATCGATGATGTGATTATCTCGGCCGGCTATACTATTGGTCCAATTGAGGTAGAAGGAGCCGTAAACAAACACCCTGCAGTCGAGGAATGTGCAGTTGTCGGGAGTCCTGATAAAAATCGGGGTGATATAGTCAAGGCCGTCGTTGTACTCAATAAAGGCTATACCGGTTCCAAAGATCTCGAAGAAGACATAAAGGCCTTTGTAAAAACCAGGCTAAGCAAACACGAGTATCCCCGTGAGATCGAATTCACAACAGAGCTGCCAAAAACACCGGATGGAAAAATCAAGAGAAAAATCCTTAAAGAACGGGAAAAGCAATTAAAGGCTTTGGGACCATTGGAATAAGATTGATAACAGTTTATTGATAGCCGAGAAAACCGAGAATGAAAAATGATGCTGATCGGAGACATAATACGTAGGGAAGCAAAAATACGCGGCAATAAGCTTGCGGTTGTTGATGGGGATATAGAATATAATTATCAGGAAGTAAACCGGAGAGTGAACAGGCTCGCGAATGCCCTTCTGGAAATGGAAGTCGTCAAGGGCGAGAAGATCGCCTTTATGGGAAACAACTCCCATCATTTCCTGGAATTCTATTTCGCTGTTGCAAAGATCGGTTTAATTGCCGTTCCCATTAATGTGCGTTTCTCCAGTGACGAGGCATCCTACGTCCTTAGAAATGCGGAGGTGACCCTTCTCATCTATGATGAAGACATGGAAGAAACTCTACAGAAAATGCGGACGACTATTCCCAAGGTCAAACAATACATATCAACAGGAAATGTCATTAACAATGTGCTCTCCTATGAAGAACTTATCTCACATGCTTCCGATGCAGACCCCCATGAGGTGGTAGAGCCTGATGATATAGCCATGATCATGTTCACGAGTGGTGCTACCGGCTTTCCTAGGGGAGTAATTTCAACACACCGGAACATCATGGCAAACACGAACACAATGTGCCTTGAGCTGGATCTTGTCCCTGAAGATATCAGCCTGCTTGCAATGCCGCTTTTTCACCTTGGAGGACTCTGGCCAATGCTGAGCATGGTTTACCGGGGCGGAACGACTGTCCTGATGCCACGTTTCGATCTGGAACCTATGTTCGAAATGATTCAAAACAGAAAGATTACTTTTGTCAACCTCGTTCCAACAGTGCTTGTGAGGATTATCTCTGATCCCAATATTTCTTCCTATAACCTGGACAGCCTAAGACTCATCATGTATGCAGGCGCCCCGATCCCGCGGGAACAGCTTAAAACCGCTATGAAGATTTTAGGGCCATATAGGTTCACCACCGGTTTGGGGGCTACGGAAGCAAATGGCGCTCTCATTCATTTCCGTAGCAGTGAACATGCTCTTGAAGGCCCCATGGCGGACAAGCTCGGTTCAGTGGGAAAGGACGCCATGGGTGTTGAAATTGCCATTGTTGATGAAGACGGTAAGGAAGTGCCCAATGGACAGATCGGCGAAATCACAGGTAGGGGCGATAACATTGCGCAGTCCTATTGGAAGCTACCCAAGGAATCCGCAGAGACTTTTAAGGATGGCTGGCTGTATACGGGTGATATGGGATACAGGGACCAGGACGGCTATATCTTTATCGTGGACCGAAAGAAAGACATTATAATAAGCGGTGGAGAAAATGTATCAAGCCGGGAAGTCGAGGAGGTGCTTTACCAGCATCCCGCTATATATGAAGCTGCTGTTGTCGGAGTACCCGATAAAGAATGGGGTGAATCGGTAAAGGCAGTCGTAGTGCTTAAGGATGGATTCGCTGGCAAAGTTGACGAAAAAGAATTGATGGAATTCTGCGCTGCACGTTTGGCAGGATACAAGAAGCCCCGTTATATCGATTTTTTGACAGAGCTTCCAAAGAACGCGGCAGGCAAGATCGATAAGGCAGAGCTGAAGAAACATTATAAGGGACTTTTCGGAAGATAGCCTCCGGGTGATATTACTTTTTTTATATTTCGCAATTCTATATATTTTAGCGTATCCGAATTATGAACATTCTTTTGTTCACACATATCGCGTTTATAGTGAATATTTTTCAATTTTAAGAGGGTTCAAGGGTTCGAGGGTCAAGTGAGGGTAGATGAGAATGGTCCATAAATAGGGTAAATAATTTGATAAAATAGCGCCTATACATGCAATCCAACACTCGTATATTGTGGTTCTCATCATGTCGGGCTGGACAGACCATGGGTCTAATAGCGCCCATAGTTTTTGATTGATTTCAGCATGGCCTGAATATCTTCAATCTTCGCTTTATCAGGTATCAGGATAGCAAGTATGAGGCCACCATTCTTGCCGCATTTATCGATAGTCTCTTTAAGGAAAGATTCCAGCTTGCTGAGAGACCATACCTTACAGGTATTCGGGCAACGGACTAACAGACTTGTATGACCTCCAAGTATCTCCTTTGCCAGGACTGTGTCTTCGGCATCTGTAGAAGCCAATATTTTTCCCTTAGGCAGTTCCAGCATGCATTCCAGTCTGTCGCCAAACTTCGCTTCAAAGAAGGGCACCGGTACATAGCCTAGATCCACGTGGGTTTGCAGGGATTTCTTTAGCCCCGGCCAGTAAAACTTTTTGAATTGTGCATCAGACATGAAATTCGGATCTCCCCTCCAGAGCGGCATAGCAATCTTCTGAGGATAGTCCCGGTGCGAGGTATCAGCGGGAATCGCTCGAGTGATGCGTCTTTCTAGAATCACTTCGCAGGTGCGGATAAGCTTGTCAGGCTGACGGTACATATCCAGCATTGAGCCTTTCATCCCCCGCAGGAAGCTTGTAACAGTATCAAAGGGTGCCCCGCCTACACCGCCAGGCGCAAAACTGGCAAAGGGAGGGAATCCCAGTTGGGCAAAGTCTCCCTGAGCATCACCGACAATTTTGTAAAATTCTTCAACATGTCTTCCGGCCTCAGCCAAACGCTTGGCCATTTCGAGGAACTCCGGACTGGCAAAAAGCGGCGTCAGCCCTTCGAACCCCATTAACAAATCATCCAGCGGAGGCAGTTTAGCTAAAGGCATCAGCGCCCCATACACCCGGGGAAGATAGCGGCGAATCATGAAACCGGAAGGGTCATTCAGGAACATGTCATACTCATCTTCCTTCATGTATTCCCCCTCGATGAACTGGAATCCATAATCATTAGGCACCGGTCCGCCAGGCCATACCCAATTTTGGACATCCAGTTCTGTCATGGCAGCCCCGCAAGACGGGAATCCTGCCTCACTGACGTCCGGTTCCAGGTCCACGGCTACTTTTCGCATTGTTCTCTTTAGAGTAAGGGGGTCGTAATAGGAGGTTGAATTAGGAATTCCATAATGAGTCAGAGTGTCGATGAGGACTAAAAAGGGTACCCGGTCCGGCTCTCTCAATTCGATTACATCCCTGACTCTTTTTGCTCTTTCAGCATAAAGTTGTTCGACGGTTTTTCCGGCCCGTTCCTCAATCTGCTCCTTGAGAAGTAAATTTTCTTCCTGGTATTTTTCTATTTCATTCTGAGGAATC
>JAFGFY010000034.1 GCA_016930795.1 Deltaproteobacteria bacterium | reverse complement strand
TGACGCCGGGGCGGATGAACCCGCCGAAGCCTTGTGCGAAGGCGGGTCATGTAATGGGAACCACGGGTTTACCCGTGGGGCTCCATTAAAAGAAAGGACAGGTTTTATGACGCCAAATGAAAAAAAGAGAATCATCGTCATCGGGGCCGGTCTCGGTGGTCTGTCCGCCGCCATATCCCTTGCCACTAAAGGATATTCCGTGTGCGTGTTTGAAAAAAACGACAGGGTCGGGGGAAAGCTGAACGTTCTCAAAAAGGAAGGCTTCTCCTTTGATCTCGGGCCATCCATCCTAACCCTGCCCCATTACTTTCGAAGGCTCTGGACGCGCGCCGGCAGGAGAATGGAAGATGATGTCACCCTTGAAACAGTGGCTCCTCACTGGCGGAATTTTTTTGAAGACGGGACCGTGGTTGATTTACATATGGATCCCTCTGAGATGAAGAAAGAATTGTCCAAGCTGGGTGATTCGGAACTTGAAAATGTTTTTCACGCCTTTCTGAGATATTCCGCCAAGCAATACGACCTTATTGAGCGGGGATATTTTGAAAGGGGTCTGGATACCAAACAGGATTTTGTGTCCTTCTACGAATGGAAAGACATCTTAAAAATCGATTACTGGGCAACCATGCATAAACGCGTCAAAAAACGACTCAAGAATCCGTATATCATTGACATCATGGATTACTTTATAAAATACGTTGGCTCCTCCGCCTTGAAAGCGCCGGGGTTTATGAATCTGATGCCGACCATTCAATTTCGATATGATCTCTGGTATGTAAAGGGGGGTATGTATAATCTGGCCGTTGGGATGGAACGCCTCATCAAAACACTGGGTGTAGAAATACGATTACATTCCGAAGTCCAAGAGATCGAAAAAGAAGGAGACTTTGTCCGTGGCGTGAGACTTGTTGATGGTTCTTTTCACCCGGCCGATATCCTGGTCTCCAACATGGAGGTTGTTCCGGCTTATGAGAAACTCCTTAAAGAAGAGGAGACTTTTCTGCGTACACTTGATCCTTTTGAGCCCGCTTGTTCGGGTCTTGTGCTGCATATCGGGACTGATCGGCCTTTTCCTCAATTGGCGCATCATAACTTTTTTTACGCTAAGGATCAGGAAAAGCACTTCCGTACGGTTTTTGAAGAAGGCGCGATCCCCGAGGACCCCACACTCTATGTGGTGGCGCCATCGCGAACAGATCCATCGGTCTGCCCTAGCGGATGCGACAACATCAAGATCCTGCCACACATTCCCTATCTTAAAAAAAATGGCAATCCCTCCCCGGAAGCCTATCGCGCCCTGAGAGACCGCGTATTGCAAAAAATGGAGCGAACAGGACTCAAAGGCCTGAGAGAAAGCATCATTACTGAAGATATGTGGACCCCGGTGGATATTCAAAAACGCTATTACTCCAATGGAGGATCAATTTATGGTGTGGTTTCCGATAGAAAAAAGAATTTTGCCCTTAAATGCCCGAAGAAAAGTCCCAGGTATAAAAATCTTTTTTTCACGGGAGGTTCCGTCAATCCCGGAGGCGGTATGCCTATGGTCGTCCTCTGCGGGCAGAACGTAGCTGATATGATCTATGACGAATACGCCTGAGGCAGTGAAAAAATGATCTGGTTCGCCCTTGCGGCGCTCATTTTTCTCTTTATCGGCTTCTTAATCCTTTCTAGACTGCCTGTTTGCGCAGCGAAAGAAGAATTTCCCCCTTCCATCCCCGGAATAAGCCTCATCATTCCCGCGAGAAATGAAGAAAGAAACCTTCCAAGACTTCTAGGCTCTTTAAAGACTCAAACCCTTTTGCCTGATGAGATTATTGTGTTTGATGACAACTCGGAAGACACGACAGCCCGGGTAGCCGAAGAATACGGGGCACAGGTCATCACCTCTTCTGGTCTGGCGAAAGGCTGGCTTGGAAAGCCCTGGAGCTGTTATCAAGGCGCCCGGAAAGCAAATGGGGACTTATTCATATTTCTGGATGCGGACACCTTTCTGGAGTCTGACGGGCTTAAAAGGATGGTAGAGACATATATGGCAGGATCAGGAGTTATCTCTATTTCCCCTTATCATAAGATTCAAAGATTTCACGAAGTTTTTTCAGCGTTTTTTAATCTCATGCAATTGATTGGCATGCGTGATATTTCTTTTTCAAAAGGCCGACAACCAAAAGGGATGTTCGGGCCGTGTCTTATTATTTCGCGTGAAGACTATATCACCAGCGGGGGGCATAAAGCCGTGCGCGGGGAAGTTCTGGAGCACTACGCACTGGCAGACATTTTGAAAAACCATGGGATTCCCATACGTCTCTTCAGCGGCAAAGGGTCACTGAATGTCAGGATGTACTCGGAAGGCTGGAAAGAGCTTATTCAGGGCTGGACAAAATCCTTTACCTTAGGTGCCGGTCAAACCCCCCCGCGTATGATGCGCCTGAGTGTTATGTGGATATCCGGATTACTGATCACGCCCTTTTTTCTGATTTTTTCGCTTTTTTCACATTCCACGGTCGGGATACTCTTCTGGTCAATCATATATATTCTTTACATCTTTCAGCTTTTTACCCAGTTTCTCAGGGTCGGCAATTTTCCTCTCTGGTCTGTTGTATTCTATCCGGTTATCCTCATCTTTTTTCTCGCTATCTTTTCCTGGGCATTATACAGGAATATCGGCGATAAACGAATTTCATGGAAGGGCAGAAATATTCATTAAGGATTCCTACTCAAAAAGAACCCGGTAATGAGAATACCCTCTCCAGCAACATTTACCGGAAACCATCCCTTGCAAGCTAAGACTGTTGGTTTATGATCGATGTTCGTTTCAGGACATCTCCAAATAGATCCCCTCATAATTTGTCTCTTTATCGAATGATTTCAAGAGGGAAGATCTTTTTCTGAAACAGAAGACCTCATAGTCTTACAAATTCAGTTTCTATTTTGTCCGCAGTATACCTGCTGTAGAATTCGGCGAGACTATCCATGGTATTTCGTGCATAGGATTCATCAATAGTTGATGAGACAAAAAAGAGGGCCAGGACATGATTTGTATTTTCCGTAATGCATGTCCTCTTTGAATCCGCGGTCGGATTACCAAAGACGCCATCATGATCTCTTAGAATGATTTTGCCTCCGGCGGAGATTTTTGGTTTGGATATTCCTTCATAAGACTCACCTTCCTTACCCACATCAATACAGATATCGCCGTGCACACTATCCAGATCATATAAGCCCATTGGTATATGAAAACGGGCGGAAACAAGATTGCCGTAATCAACCAGGTTGTTGATTCTGTAAAGTCCTTTTCCCATAATGAGTCTTCGAACGAGCGCTTCCGATGATGGACGGTATTTCGTAGGCTCCCAGCCAACCTGGCGATACATTCTTCGTGTAGCAGAGACAACCGGATCATCTGAAGGAGCGATATCCTGGAATTTCTGTTTGAGCTCAGCAACCAATCCCTGCAATTCTTCTTCAAACAGATCATCACCCGGCAAGACCTTGATTTGGGTTGCTTCAACGAGACCGAGTTTCAGGTCTTTTATTTTATCGGCGATTTGATCAGATTTTATGATGTTTTTCATTTTATTCAAGAAACATGGTTCTCTGGGTCAGCTTATATTTCTGTCAATGCCTCTCCATAAAGCCTTTAAGCCACTATATATCCCGTCGTCTGTGTCCGTCTGTGTCGGTCTAGAGAGCGCAGCGAGCGGGTGGCTAATAATAGACCTTGCCTCATTGGAACAAGGCATGTTTATTTCCCCTTCTAGGATTAACCTAAAGCTGGGCCCTCTGGAATCTGATCTTTTCTTCATCATGTAAATTAGGCTGTTTAATATAATATGCTAATCAAATGATTCATTTAATCCTCGTTTTTCCAGTAAGGCATCGATCTTTGGGGGTGCTCCGCGGAAACGCTTGTAAAGAACCATTGGATCTTCAGTGCTTCCGGATTCAAGTATGTTTTTACGATACGACATGGCCAGATCCTTATTGAAAAGCCCGGCTTTCTTGAATGCCTGAAACGCGTCCGAATCCAGCACTTCAGACCAGATATAGCTGTAATACCCAGCAGAATAGCCACCGGAAAAAATATGGGCAAAATAGGGACTTCTGTAGCGGACGACGATTTCCGGTATCAAATGAATGCGGTTCATTGCGTTCTTATCAAATAAGGCCGTCTCTTGTTCTGTCTCGTCGCTGAGCGTGTGCCAGTCCATATCGAGAAACATCGCGGCCAGTAATTCTGTGGTCTCAAATCCCTGATTAAACAGACTGGCATTCCGGATTCTTTCAATCAACTCATCGGGGATGGGTTCATTGGTCTGATGATGTCTGGCATAGGATTTCATGATCTCCGGTGTGAGTGCCCAGTGTTCCATAAACTGGGAGGGCAGTTCCACATAATCACGCGGAACATTGGTCCCGGACAAAGAGATATAAGTGCATTGACTTAATAGGCCATGCAGACCATGTCCAAACTCGTGAAACAGGGTCTTGACCTCTTCGAGGCTTAACAAAGACGGTTTGCCTGCCGTCGGTTTTGCAAAATTACCGACATTGACAACAATCGGTCTGATGTTTGTTCCAGCCTTTTTATACTGTTCCCTGAAATTGCTCATCCAGGCGCCGCCCTGTTTGCTGTCCCTGGGAAAATAGTCCGTGTACAATACACCAATGAGTGTTCCATCCTCATCCTGTACCTCGAAGACTTCCACATCCCTGTGATACTTAGATATATTATCCCGATTCACAAATTGCAAGCCCCACAGTTTGGTTGCCAGATCAAATACTCCCTGTCTGACATTTTCCAGTTGAAAATAGGGCCTTAACATTTCTTCGTCCAGATCATATTTGGCCTTTTTTACCTTCTCAGCATAATACCACCAGTCCCATGGCTTCAGGTTAAAACCCCCTCCTTCTTCATTGATCATGGCTTGGAGCATCTTTGCCTCAGATTTGGCACGTTTTAAAGCTGGTTCCCAGAGCTGGTTCAGAAGTTCATACACATTCTCCGGTTTTTTGGCCATATTTTCCTCGAGGATAAAATGGGCATGGGTTTCATAGCCCAACAGTTTGGCTTTTTTAACTCTAAGGGATGCCATTCGCGAACAGATTTTGTTATTGTCCAGCTCATCACCATGATTGCCTTTCATGATATAGGCCGTAAACATTCTTTCCCGAAGATCACGCTTTTCAGAATACTGTAGAAACGGGATGAGACTAGGTTTGTGAATGGTGAACACCCATTTGCCTTCATGCCCGCGCTCTTGAGCTGTCTCAGAAGCCGCCGATGTAACCGCATCGGGTAATCCCGCCAGATCCGCTTCATTATCAATAATGAGTTCGAACCTATTATTTTCTTTCAGGATATTGTCACCGAACTGAACGGCAAGGACAGACATCTCCTCATTGATTTTCCGAAGCTCGGCCTTGTCTGTTCCATCCAGATTGGCACCATTTCTCACAAACAATTTATACGTTTCATTCAATAATTTTGCCTGCTCGGGAGTCAGGGTCAGGTATTCCCTGTGATTGAACACAGATTTTACACGCTCAAACAAAGGCTTATTAAGCAGGATATCATCTCTGTGTGCGGAGAGCACAGGCGCCATCTCCTGGTCAATCCTCCTCATTTCCTCATTGCTCATGGAGCCGGTCATATTGTTGAATACATTCAGGACCCGGGCCAGATATTCACCGCTGTAATCCAGCGCCTCTATCGTATTTTCAAAAGTCGGCTTCCCTGGATTATTCACAATGGCTTCGATGTCTTTCTCTTCAAGTTCCATACCTTTCAGCATGGCCGGCTTATAGTGCTTGGTTTTGATCTTATCAAACGGCGGGGTGCTGAACGGTGTGTCCCATGCCTCATTAAAGGGATTCGGTTTTGACACGGTACAGCCAAAAACCAGCATGCCAATTGCAGCGACATAGATAGAAAAGGTTTTCATGTGAAAGCTCCTCTCAATGGAATGATCAGATTTGTGATCTGAGTATAGAAGAGTCCTGACTTGTGTGTCAAATAAAACCCTGGCACACGATATTGGAAATCGTCTTGTCAAGAATATCAGATGCATATATGATACATGAAGTAAATTCTCAGCACAGCAAATGAGCGCAACTTGACAGCTTTTAAGCCCTCTGATATCGGTTTGTTGTCCTTTTTCGAGAAATGGATGCGCTGCGAAACCCAGAGGGACGAGGAAGATGAAAAAACAACAATATTCTGTAAAAATTAGAAGGAGGCTGTGATGAAAAGTTTATTCATCGTGTATCTTCTTATTATGGGCCTCGCCTTTTTGGGTTGCACCTCTACCCGTCCAGTCGGCGGGTTGAACAATCTCTCGGATGAAGACATCGAGGCCTACAATAGCAATCCGAACAACACCGACAAGATCGTGTGCAGAAACGAACCCCAGATAGGCACCCGAGTCCCCAAAAGAGTCTGCCGCAAAGAATCAGAGATCATCAGGCGAGCCCGACAGGATCAGCGAACTCTTGAGAGGATTCAGTCGGATTCAATCCATAACACATGTAAAGAAGGCGGGAACTAAAAGGCTTGCTTTTTTATCAAGAGTCTTGAGCGCTTTTGAATGGAGTGGCTATAAGGAAACATATCTTTGCCAAATGAAAAAGGAAGCGGGTCCGAGGACCCGCTTCCTTTTATGATGCGGAATTGACCCGTCTTTTATCTGATATTAGAAGCGGAATGTCGCCTTGGTGTAGAAGAAACGACCCAGCGTGTCGTAGAATCCTGTAATCGCATTTGCGTTCCCATAGGTCAGATTCATGGTATCACCGACCAGCGGCGCGTCTTTATCTAACACGTTATTGATACCGAGAGTAATGTCATGATTCTTCCCGAATTTATAGACTGCACTCAGGTCGAAATAGTTCATATTGACCAGGTTGACGATCTCGTCGACCCCGCCGTCGTAATCAACCTTGCTGAAATAGCGCCATCGAAGCATACCTGTCCAGGATTCATGTGAATCATAGGTCAGCGATGCGGTATGACGCCATTTTGGCGTTGGATAGCACTCGGTGTTGATCAAGCCGACACAGTCATACTTTGTGCTCTCATCGCCGGCAATCGGCGTTGTTTCCTTGGTCAGCATCCAGGTGCCGATTATATTGAAATTCCAGGTGCCTTCCAGGCCCTCCAGCCAATAGGAAGCGGCAAAGTCAAGACCTTCCCATTGCTGCTTACCAATGTTCTGCATGGTATCCTCAACATACACATCCGTACCCATCCAGAGATTCCCGTTACCGGGGGAACGGTGAATGAGTTGGCATAGCTGGTCTTGGACAACACACAGGTCAATGATCAATTCGGATCCAATACGGTCGATGGTCTTATCAAGATCGATATTCCAGTAGTCTACGGACATGGTCAGGCTTTCCTGCGGTGTGACAACAATACCAAAGGTGATGGTATCCGCTTCCTCGGGTTGAAGATTCGGATTACCACCGCGCAACATGTTGTACTGACTTGCCGGGCTTGGAGGAACATTACCATACATTGCTGCCGTTACGCCCGTTTTGGCACACTGTTCCTGTGTGTAGATCGGATTGGGACCGGAACATGGATCAGTACCGCTCCATAGATTGACAAACTGAGTTTCAAAGAGCTCTTCGATATTTGGCGATCGGACGGCACGGTTATAGCCGGTTCGAATCCGCAGGATATCGTTGGTATGCCAGTCCAACCCGATACGGTAAGTTTCATCGGAACCGGTCATATTATGGTCCGAAAAGCGCAGGGCGAGGTTCAGGGTCAGATCCTTGGCGCCGGGCATGTCAGCCAGAAGAGGGATGCTGGCTTCACCAAAGGCCTCTTTAACGTCAAATTCGCCGGAAAGACTCGGCCGCGGACCACCCTGTCCTAGAAGCAGGCCTTCTTCATATACGTAGTCTCGAATATCATCGAAAGTCTCTTCCCGATACTCAAGCCCTGCTACCACGAAAATATTGCCGGCGGAGAGCCCAAAACCCGTATCACCCGTGACGACTGCGGAAACCGATTGTATTCCGGTTTCATTGTTGGAAATAGCCACGCCGGAGAGACCGGCTGCCGCTTCAGCTGAGATGCCCTGGTATGTGAAGACATTATAGGGTAGACAGTCTGGATCAGCCGCGCAAGCCTCAGAATCAACTGCGGTAGCGATTTTCGGAGCAAAGAAGTCATTCATGTATGTTGAAGAAGAGATGGTCCGACCTTTCACATAGGAGACATCATAGTCCCAGTTGTCGGTAATCGCTCCCTTGATACCGCCCACGATTCGAAAGCTGCTGTGATCCAGGACCTCAACCCGGGGTCCCCCTTCCACATTGCGTTTCCCAATCCAAAACTCAAACATGTCCACACCCGGGAACCGCTCCTCCAGGGAGGCCCGGAAAGCCGCGGGGAACAAGGCATTGTCGAGTGGAAGATGGTATGGTTCGGCAAAAAAGGTGCCGGATTCGGCGATCTGGGCGCGGCTGTGGTCATTGAAGTATTGAACCTCCATGTAAGCCGTCGCATTCTCGTTCACCTCGTAATCGAGAAAAGCGCCGGCCGACCAACGCTCATCAGGGCGCTGAAAATGGTTGATTGGGGCGTAATTGTAAAAATTGTCAGAAAAATCCGCAAAGGAACTGTCCGGTTGCAGCGTTACCAAAATCTCTTCATCATAATTGGCTTCGCCGGTGACCGGATCGAGAGGAGAAATATAGAAATTTGGAACAATAGCGTTACCGGAACCGCCACAATAGGTGCCCGTGGCGTCTAATGCGCAGGATGAGTAGTCCCGTTCTCCGGAGAGAAGCTCATCATTATCTCGCCAGGATGCATAGACCGTCGCATTGCCTCTCCCGTCGGCAAAATCGCCGCCGGCTATCAGGCTAATATCATACGTTCTACCGTCGAACCCTGAGTTGCCGTTGGGATAGAAGTAGCCCGCCTCATCCATCAGCCCTTGCATGTAAGTGTTGTCATTGTCATGCTGGTAGGCGCTCGCGCCCAGGCTGATCTCCAGACCGTCCACCTTACGCATGATAAAGTTGACAACCCCGGCGACTGCGTCAGCCCCGTAGATCGCGGAGGCACCACCGGTCAGCACCTCCACCCGCTCTACCATGGCGGAAGGAACTTGGTTGATATCTACGACCTGGGTATTCGTGCCTCCCGGCTGTATACGGCGGCCGTTCATCAGAACCAGCGTCCTTTCGGGAGAAAGTCCTCGCAGGTCAAGGGCTGCCGTACCCGTTGCACCATTGGAATAGAACGCTTGTTGACTGGCTTCAAGCTGCGGCAGGGTGTTCAGAACATCCTCAATACGGGTGAGACCAAAAGAGTCGATATCTTCCTCACCTATCACCGTGACCGGGCTGATCTGGCCGAAGCCCTCTTCTCTCGCGATACGGGATCCTGTGACGATGACCTCTTCAAGCAGGAATTCACCTTTTTCTTCTGAATCCTTACCGGTATCCTCCTGTGCCAAGACCATTGATCCGCTGCTGAGTATCAAGGCAAAACTCATAAACAATAGGAATAACCTTAGCCGTCTTTTCTTCATCTCATATCCTCCTTTTGATAAATTTCTTGGTGAACAGACATTATGCTAATGTCCACCAGACGGGTCGAAAAAGATATGTCAAAAAAAACGATTTATGTCAAGGAATTAGATGAATGTGATATAAAAATTTCTTTTTGTACCACATTGTGCCACTATATATTGCATGATCCCATCCTTATGACCCTATTTTTTGAAAGTTTGAGGATATTTATCAGGGGAATGTCAGGACAGGCTGGAGTGGAGAACAGGATTCAAAGAATGATTTAAGATTAATTTTATTTGGTTATAAATTTTTTATTAAGTAAAAATGGGTTAAAAGATCGACTATTTTTCGCGCATAGACTACCATCATCCTTTTTTTGTTCCATCCGGTAAAGCGCAAGAAGTACTATTCAATAATGAAAGGAGAGGATTCGCGATGAAAAAAAGCAGACAAACTCTGATCCAGGATGATCAAGGCGAACAGAGTGGCAAACACCAGCTCGAGGCTGAAAACCAACACAGTGGGATTCGGGTTGGCTTATTGTTGGGCCCATCCCTGAATGAAAAACGCTACGGCCGTAGCGAGAACACCCAGCACGATAAGATAGAATACTTGTGATCGTGATACTGACCAGTACGATCTCAGCCTTTGCGAGCCGGGTGACCTTCATATTTACTGCCTGATTCTTTATCCGTTTACACGTATGTCTATCCCTCTTTTTCTCAGTTCAGCAAAATACTCCTCATAAGGAACAGAGAGTTCCTGATACAGGACCCCTTTTTCTTGAATTCTTCCGTCTGTGATCATTTCAGCAATAATGGCTGCGGAAAACCCGGTGGTCCGCGCCATTGCCGTTAATCCCGCAGCCGCGTCGTACTCGTCTACCAGGGAATAGTCGATCCTGGCCGGTTTCCCCTCTTTTTGACCGAGTGCCCAAGCTTTAAGCAACACGACATCCCGCTTTACCCACCCTAATCGATGAAACAATGCCTCAGTGATTTCTCGCGGGGAGGTCTTTGATTTTTCACCTACGGACCATTCCTCCGAATCGAAGTATCCAAAATCAGACAGAAATTTGATCCTATCTAAATGCCCGGTGTAGCGAATGGTCTTGTAATCCAGATTTCTGACACGACCTTCAAATGATTTGACCAGAGTCGATGTTCCACCGGATGTATAGAATGCCTCCAGATTGTCATAGGGTGCACCCAGATCGAGATGCTCCCATTCACAAAGAGAATCCTGGGTCACCAACCGGCCGTCACGCAGGACCCTTGTCGGTTCAATATATTCGTTAATCAGACCCTCTGCGGAAAAGCATAACTCATAGTTCAACGGCGGCTTCGGATTTTGCGGTAGTCCCCCCACCCGAAGGTGAATCTCATCCGTTACATCCAATTCCCGAAACGCGTGTCCGGCAATGATATTGACCATTCCCGGCGCCAGACCGCAATCAGGAATGATGGTTACACCTGCTGACTTAGCGTCTTTATCAAGAGTGAATTGTTGATCCACGATATCATGGTTTCCGCCAAGATCAATCCAGCTTGCCTTACATTCAACCGCCAGACGGGATAGGACAAAATTGGATCTATAACTGACTGCGCCAACGACCACGTCACTCCCGGATATCAACTCCCTGATTAATTTCAGGTCTTGAATATCCCCAGGAACGCCCCGAAACTTAAACGGCGCAGAGAACTCCTGGAGTCTCTGCAAGGCCCCGGGATCGCTGTCAAGAACGGATAGATCTACATCAGGGACAAATGCCGAGAGATCATGGGCGACAGCTTTCCCCATTTCACCAGCGCCTAAAATGAGAACGGATGGATTCAAGGTTACCCCTTAAAGCTATTAACCTTTAG
>JAFGFY010000223.1 GCA_016930795.1 Deltaproteobacteria bacterium | reverse complement strand
TTTTAATGGCTTTATTAGACACCACTGAGACCCGGATACGTCATGGAAACAGAAACCGCTTTGCCTCGGTCAATTTTGCCTTCAGCACGTCCTTTAAACGCGCTAGCATTTTGAAATCTCAGGATTTTTCCTTGTTTCCCACTTTTCTATTAGGCTTATGGAATACTTGTAACTCGAGATATTTGTGATAAAAAATGTGTGATAATAACCCGTTTCCTATGGGTCGAAGAGTAGGGGATTTAGCCTTCTGTGTCAAGCAGTAGTTGGCCCCGTCGCGCTATGTCCAAAACCTTTAGGCCCTCTACAAGCAGGCGCTCATTGTGTGGGGATTTTCCGGACTCTAGACCGGAGATTGACGAGAAAGAAGAGGTTGAGAATCTCCTTTTTCCAACTAGTTAGCACGGTTATCCAATAGACTGATAATCCAAGAAAAACCCATCTCCGCCCCCGTGACGCCTGCCCTCTTGCTAACCGTGACATTTCCCCTTGACCTGAAACGGCTCTTTTTTTATACTCCCGCCTCAAAAATAGGAAGCCTTTTGCAAGTCGAGGGTTTTTGCCACAGAGAGTATTGCGAAACAGTCCACGACTCTGTTATGTATCTTGTATAGACTATTATAGACAAGGAGAGCAGCATGATCCATGTGGAAGAATTGACAAAGTACTATGATGATTTGTGCGCGGTGGATCATATTAATTTGACCATTGATAAGAGTGAGATATTGGGGTTATTAGGTCCCAACGGGGCCGGTAAGACGACCACGTTGAGAATGCTGACCGGCTATCTCCCTCCTTCATCGGGAATGATCCGAGTCAAGGACTTCACCATTGATAAGGATCTTCTGGAAATCAAAAAATGTATTGGGTACCTGCCCGAATCTGCGCCTCTCTATCACAACATGCTGGTTTATGACTATTTGAACTATATCGCAGACATCCGCGGACTTCAAAACGAGAAAAAAACGGCACGGCTGCATGACCTGGCGGAGCTTTGCGGCTTGAAAGACATCATGCACAAAAGTATCGGTGAGTTATCCAAAGGGCTGAATCAGCGTGTGGGATTGGCCCATGCCATGATGAGCGATCCTGAAATCCTCGTCCTCGATGAGCCCACTTCCGGGTTGGACCCGAATCAGATCGCTGAAATTCGAAAGATCATCCGAAGAATCGGTACGGAAAAGACGGTCATCCTTTCCACTCACATCCTCAGCGAGGTGGAGGCCACCTGCGATCGAGTGGTGATCATCGATAAAGGCAAAATTGTAGCAGATGACAGCACCCAGGCTTTAAAACAATCCGGAGGAAAGGAAACAATCATTCACCTCTGCCTGCTCAATGCCTCATTTGACGATGTGAAGAGCAGGTTATCCGCCATCGATGGGATTGACACGGTTCAGCAGGTGGAGACCGAAGATGGGTCCAGTCTGGATATACGACTGAGCTGCCGGCCGCAAGAGGATCCCCGGACGGCGATCTACAACTGCGTCAAAAATACCGATTGGATACTCATCGAATTTCGCCAGGAGACCAAGACCCTGGAGACTATTTTTCGCGAATTGACCAAGGAGAATTGACATGCAGCAATCCCTTCACATTTTGCGCAAGGAACTCAAGGACTATTTTATTTCTCCCATTGCATATATCGTCATTTCCATCTTTCTCGTGGTCACAGGATGGTTCTTCTTCTCGACATTCTTCTTGTACAACCAGGCTGAGATACGGAATTTCTTCAACCTCCTGCCAATCACATTTGCTTTTGTCATACCCGCGGTAACCATGAGGCTTTTTTCGGAAGAACTCAATGTGGGATCTTATGAAATACTCCTCACCCTACCGGTTTCCTTCAAGGATATTATACTAGGCAAATTCCTGGCAGCGGTCCTCTTTATGGCCGCAGCGCTCCTCCCCACCCTCTCTTACCCCATCTGCGTATCCACCCTGGGAGAATTGGATTGGGGACCGGTTATCGGAGGCTACATGGGCGCTATTCTTCTGGCCGCCGCGTATGCGGCCATTGGGCTCTTTGCATCGTCTCTTACGAGAAATCAAATCGTCGCGTTCATTGTGGGAACAGTGATCTGTTTTTCCCTAACATTGGTTAACGCCATGCTCTATTTTTTTCCCGTTCCCCTGTTGGGTGTCATCAGCTATCTTGGTGCAAGCTCTCATTTCAACAATATCGCCAAAGGAGTGATCGATTCGCGTGATATCATCTATTTCTTGAGCGTGGTTTTTATTGGTCTTTACGGTTCACATCTCGTTATGCAGGAAAAGGAGTAAGGAGACAAAGATGAGGTCGAAAGAAAGGGTCGCTACCTATACAAAATTCGCAGTCTATCTTCTGGTGGTTGTTTTAATCAATGTCGCCGGGATAACACTCTTCTTCAGGTTGGATCTGACGGAAAATCGCGCTTACTCCATCTCTCAGGTCAGCAAGGCTGTTGTGGAGACACTCACCGAACCCTTGACGATCAATGTGTTTTTCACGGAAAAACTGGATGCCCCGTACAACAATCTTGAAAGGTATCTTCGTGACCTGCTTGAGGAGTATGCTCTGAGTGCAAACCGGTTTTTCAATTATCGATTCTATAATGTCAGCCCGGATACCGAAGGGATGAATCCGTCTGCCATGGAAAATCAACGCCTGGCCGAAAACTACGGCATCCAACCGGTCCAGATCCAGGTTATCGAAGAGGATGAGGTCAAGTTTGTGAAGGCCTACATGGGACTGGTCATTATACATGGAGACATGGTAGAGAGAATACCCGTCATCACCTCTGTTGACGGTCTGGAGTACAAACTGACGACCTCCATACAGAAGTTGAACAATAAAGTCAGCGCCCTTCTGGAGCTGCAGAACAAGATTCAACTCAAGTTTTATATGTCTTCTGTCTTAAAGAGCGTGGCCCCTTTTATGGGCATAGAGACCTTAAAAAGCTACCCGGATGAATTGGAAAAGATCGTCGCCTCCATCAATGACCGGATGTATGGAAAACTGGAGTATTCATATATCGACCCGAACAATGAGCCTGATTTCCAGGCCACAACGAAAGATCTTAAGCCCATGCAACTCAAATGGCCGGCTCTATCCGATGACGTTCCGGAAGGAGATGGCCTCATTGGGATGGTCATGGAATATAACGGCAAGGTCCGCAATATTCCGGTACTCAGAGTCATGCGTATCCCCATCATAGGCACCCAGTATCAGTTGCAGGATCTGGATCAAATGGAAAACATTATCAATGAAAACGTGGAAACCCTCATAGACATCAATGAGTATGTTGGCTACATCTCAGATCATGGAACACCGAGTATCGCGGGATATTCTCCTTACGGTGGGCAACTGCCTGATGCACTAAACAATTTCTCTTCCCTCCTTTCACAGAACTACACCATTAAGGAGCTTAACATCAAGGACGATCCCATACCGTCAAGCCTCAAATCCCTGGTGATTGCCAGGCCCATGGAGGAATTCACCGATTACGAACTCTATCAGATTGACCAGGCACTCATGCGAGGAACAAACCTCATCCTATTCTTGGATGTGCTGAAACAGGCAGAGGGTAATCAGCAGAATATGAGAAGCAACAGGCTCGACGAACTTGAAGCTTTTAATTCAGGGCTCGAAAAACTACTGGATCATTATGGAGTGAGAATAAGAAAATCCGTTGTCTGTGACGAAAGCTGTTTTTCACAACGGATCTCCCCTGAGACCGGAGGTGGCGAGCAACCCATCTATTATGCGCCGATCATTCGGAACGAAAATATTAATCACGAGCTCTTCTTTTTGAAGGAGATCAAGGGCCTGGTGACCTTGAAAGCCTCTCCTTTGGAATTGGATGAGAAGAGGCTTTCCGAAAACCGGATCACAAACCATATCCTGATCTCTTCATCTGAGAAATCCTGGGAGATGCGAGATAGAATCACTCTTCATCCCTTGCTTATCCGGCCGCCTATGTCGCAGGACGAAAGAAAGAGCATGCCTTTGGCCGTGCTTCTGGAAGGGGAATTCTCAAGTTATTTTGATGGAAAAACTATTCCGGAAAAAATGATTGAACAAGAAGATCCGGTAATAGAGGGCCAAGGTGAAGAAGCTGAAGACGCCATCTCAGAGGATATGACGCCGGATCCCGCTCTCCAACAGATTGAGGGAACAGGCGATTTTATTGCTAGAGGTGTACCCGCCAAAATATTTCTCATGGCCTCGGGGGACATGCTTCAAGACAACGTGCTCAGCGACGAAACGAACTCTCCCAACACGCTCTTCGTGTTGAACATCATTGATATGATGAACAATCGCGAGGATATCGCTGTTATGAGGAGTAAGGTCCAGAAGTTGAATCCCCTTTCTGATACCACACCGACTGTGAAATCGTTTATCAAGATCTTTAACATTGCGGGGTTGCCTTGCCTTGCGATCCTTTTTGGCCTGTGTATGATGTTGTATCGACACGCAAGAAAGAAAAAGATTCAGACGATGTTCAAGGAACGAGGATAACAGCACAATGAAAAAGGAATACATTATTCTTGTAATCGTCATTATCGCTTTGGTTTTGTATCTGTCATTTCGAGAATCAGATAGAACGTATTATGAACTGCCGGAGTTCACGGAATTAGCTTCTGGGCGGATATCGAGGATCGAATTGAAGTCGTCCGATAATGAACTGGATTTGATCAAAAAGGACGACGGATGGGTGGTGGGGGCGGAAGAATATCCGGCAGACAAAACAAAAGTGGATGACATTCTCTCTCTCCTTCAAGATTTGAGTGTGACCGAGCTTGTTTCCGAATCGGCCAGTTACGTGCGGTACGGTATTTCCGATGACAAAAAGATCACCGTCAAGGCCTGGGCGGGGACTCAGTTGGAAAAGGAGTTTGATGTGGGTAAAGCGGCTAATACATATGGACATACCTTTATCAAGCTGCCCGATGACAAATCAGTCTATCTTGCCGAGGGGGATTTCAGACGGAACGTCGAGCTCTCCCTGGATGATGTTCGTGATAAACAGGTCTTGATCTTTGACAAAAATGACATGACAGAAGTCATTATTCAGTCGGGTCAACAAACCCTGGCCTTGAACAAGAAGGAAGAGACTGAAGCGTCTTCGAATTCCACGACCGAAGGAACCGAGCCAGTTGATGGAGAAGAGGCTAAGACAGAGGTAAAGACTGTTTGGAAAACACCCGGCGGAGAGGATGTGGAAGAAGGCGCCGTGGGCCGCCTTCTCTCTGCCCTGTCAGACTTGAAATGCGCGGGTTATCTGGAGGATTCCTTGAAAGCGGAACTGCAGAATCCCACCCATTCAGTAACCCTCAAAGGCGAAGGAAGCGAATACACCATTTCCTTGTTTGAAAAACGCGAAGAG
>JAFGFY010000222.1 GCA_016930795.1 Deltaproteobacteria bacterium | reverse complement strand
CCTCCACCTCCACCTGATCCTTGCACTATTATGATCGGAGATTTTGACACAGGAATATTAGACACCCTGTACGAAGGTCAACTTATTTCAGAGTATATTGAGCAATGTGCCAGTAAAGCAAGGAATCACAACCAGTTTGTAATATGTGTCACCCTTCTAGCATATAACCTTAAAAAGGAAGGGATTATCACAAAAGACGAAATGATCGTTTTAAAAAGGTTCGCTACACGAGCGGAAATACCTGAAAAAGGAAAAAATTATCATAATAGAAGATATAATAGTCATAAAAAGACTCACTGCCCATGCGGGAATACCTCAAAAAAGAAGAGTTCGTCATATAAATGGAAATGGTGGTAGTATGATAGTTCGTTGCGCGAGAGAGCATGAGCATATCTCATAAGGTCTCCCTTTAGTGTCTCTTTCGGGGAAGGTTGAGGCCCCTCGCCTTCAGGCGAAGCAAGTTTTACCTGTTGCGGAGTGACTTTTCATTCCGACAGAAGAGATGGTGTCAAAATTGGCAAAAAGACACTCATTGCACCATTCGTCATTCCGGGCTTGAACAGGAATCCATTTTTATAGGCATTGCAATCCTGGATACTCCCATATCAAGTACGGGACAGGCTTCTTAGGTCCCCGCATAAAACTACGGGACAAGCCGGCATGATGCGGATGTTGATTTCAATCAACCGATTTTAGAACCTCTCGTCTAATAGACGAGGGTTGTTCAGTTTAGGAAAGAAAGGAGAAGGACGACAGAGGTCGATTTCCTGACGTTTACATATCGATCGTGCGACGAGTTGTGTTGTGTCTATCCTGATAGACTCAACAGGATTTTCATGTTCTTTAGATCCTCCAACCGGCTGTTGCCTTTAGGGGTCTCCAGAATCTTCGGCACATTCGCGGTTTTAAGGTCACGCATGATGTTTTTAAATCCCGCTTTTCCGATAAAACCTTTTCCGATGTGCTCATGACGATCCACACGGCTGCCCAACTCTTTCTTGCTATCGTTCATATGAAAGGCCTTCAATAGATCCAGGCCGATAATGTCATCGAATTCCCTCATTACCTGTTTATATTTCTTTGGAGATCTAATGTCATATCCTGCCGCGAAGATATGGGCTGTATCGATGCAGACCGACATCCTTTCAGATGTGTCCACCCTGTCTATGATTGCTCTAAGATGCTCAAACCGATAACCGAGAGATGTTCCCTGACCGGCTGTTGTTTCAAGCATGCTGCTGACATGAGAGGCTTTCGCTTTTTCATGAGCCATATTGATCGACTCTGCAATGATGGCTAATCCATCATCCTCTCCCTGTCCTCCATGAGCTCCGGGATGGAAATTAAGGTAGGGAATCCCCAACTGTTCACACCGTTCCAATTCTTTAATGAACGACTTCCTCGATTTTCTCAGGAGACCCTTATCTTTCGCGCAAAGATTAATCAAATAGGAATCATGGGCTTGAATAAACTTGATGTGGGATTTACCTAATTTATCTTTGAAGAGCTTTATATCCTTGTTCGAGAGTGGCGTTGCATCCCACTGACTGTTGTTTTTTGTGAAGATTTGGATAGCCGTAAAACCAAGTTCTTCCGCGCGGTCTATTGATGTGGATACGCCACCAGAAATGGATGTATGTGCGCCTATCAAGTGTTTCATTCTCATACCGTAGAGTTGTAATAAGTATTTCTAAGGGGGATGGATCTATTCCCTTTCGGAGACATTGGGTGCGGCCCCCGTTAAGTGGAAGTATCTATCATACAGTCAACGAGTATTCAGACGTTTGCGAAATATAAGATTAGGCCATGGTCACGCAGGCGTCAAGAGGCTGTCTCAAGTTACTCCTTACCAAAAAAAGGGGCTGAAATGGAAGATCATGGCAGCACCGCACCGTATAGATGGTATGGCAGGAATCTTCCATTTCAATAGAAACCGATGAACATGTCAAATCAACCAGTTATGTCTATAAAAACGGTTATTATCCCTTGCTTGGACGGTATACGGTTTCGGTGAATATTCACACCTCCTTGCTTTTTCTTGACTTTATACTGGAAACCTGTTGTTTTGACAAACAGCCGCATTCTGCGATAATAAGAAACTTGAAGTATCGAGAAACTGTTTTGAAATGGATTTTGGAGAACCGTTCATTATGGAGAATATGTTTGAAAAAGTTTTGGAGGCGCAGAAGGGTCATAGAGCATCCGCCCTGGTAACGGTCATCAAGACCGAAGGATCGACCCCAAGAAAGGTTGGCAGTAAGATGATCGTTTTTGCCGATGGTGAAATCATTGGATCGGTGGGCGGGGCTTCGGTGGAAGCCCTTGTTGTTGAGAAAGCAAAAGAATGCATCAAGAGCGGAGAATATGTCATAGACTCTCATAATTTGAATGATCCTTTGAACAAAGACACTGGGATGATCTGCAACGGAATGATGGAATTCTTCATTGAGCCCATTACTATTCAGAATCATCTGTATATCTTTGGAGCGGGGCATGTGGGTCTGGCTCTGGCAAGGCTGGCCTATCAGGTGGGGTTTGAGTATACAGTCATTGATGATCGCGAAGAATTCGCGAATCGTGACCGATTCCCTGATGCACTGGAGATCGTCGTGGACAATATGGGAGAATACGCTGACGCACTTGAGTGTCATCCTACTGATTTCATTGCCATTATGACGCGCGGTCACGCCAATGATTATGAGGTCATAAAAGGAATCATACAAAAACCCTATCGCTACTTAGGAATGATCGGCAGTATCTCCAAACGTAATGAAACATATGCCAGACTGCGTGAGGCCGGCGTTTCGGATGATCTGATCAAAAAGGTCTATTCTCCAATCGGGTTGAAAATTCACGGCGACACGCCGGAGGAGATCGCTGTGAGTATTGTGGCTGAATTGATTAAGGTAAGAAATGAGAAATAGATGAAGCGGGTTTCCGACACAACCTGGCAGTTACACGATTTAGACAATCAGGGGAGAAAGAAATGACTTTTGCAGGGAAAGACATACTGACTACTGTCGGCATGAAGAAGAACGAACTGATAGAGGTCTTGGGGATTAGCGCCAAGATGGAGGGAATTGTTAGGAATGAGCGCGTATCCACTCTGCTGCAGGACAAGGTTGTGGCTGTTCTCTTTCTGGAACCTTCAACAAGGACCCGTCTCTCATTTGAGACAGCAGTCAAGAGACTCGGAGCTAAGGCGATCACGGTTTCGGATGCCAAGACCTCCTCCGGGGCAAAAGGGGAGACACTGGCCGACATGGCGAAGACCGTGGAGGGTTATGTGGACTGCATTGTCGTCCGCCAGCCTACAGTCGGTGGGGCTCAGATCATAGCCGATGCCGTGGATATCCCCGTAATCAATGGGGGAGATGGCGCCGGTCAGCATCCGACACAGGCGCTGCTCGATCTTTACACCATGCAAAAGGAAAGGGGAAATCTTGAAGGACTCAAGGTGGCCATGGTGGGGGACCTGAAGTTCGGAAGGACCGTCCACTCCCTAACCTACGCCCTATCTCCTTTCAACCCTAAGGAATATATGTTCTGTGCGCCGGATGCCCTTCAGATACAAGAAAGCATAGTGAACGATATGAGGGCCAAGGGGATCAGTTGTGTAAAGACAGCATCCATTGAAAAGGCACTTCAGGCGGATGTCCTCTATATGACGAGGATTCAGAAGGAACGTTTTGAGGATCTTGCCGAGTATGAGAAGCTGAAAGGAAGTTATGTCCTGACCAGAGAGATTCTTTTTAAAGGGAACAAAGACATTACCATTATGCATCCTCTTCCAAGGGTGGATGAGATCAGTTCAGATGTGGACGATCTTCCCAATGCAGCCTATTTCAGGCAAGCCCATAACGGCGTGTATGTTAGAATGGCCCTTCTGGCCCTGGTTATGGGCAGGGCCTAGAGACGCACAGAGATGCTTGTTGCTGCGATGACCGGGTTGAAGACATGAAGAAGGGACTCCATGATCTAACGGTATAGCGAGAAATGGCTCCCTCTTGTCTATAACGCTGACACATCTTCCGAAGGCGGATATACTCTACTGGAGGCAGTCAGGGCACATGATATGAAATCGCATCTTTGTTGATGTGATTTCATTGGCAGTGAGGCAAGTATGCAGACAAAGTATGATTTGGTGATAAAGGACGGGTTGGTCATCGGCTCAAGGCGTATAAGAAGAGTGGACGTCGGCATCAAGGCCGGGAAGATTGCGGCTCTGACCCGCGAGCTTAGTGAGAGCGATGCGACAGAGGTGATCGATGCCGCCGGGCAGTATGTCTTGCCGGGGCTCCTGGACGTTCATGTACACCCCGTGTATGTGGACACTATTGCGGACTGTTCTATATTGGGGGCTTTTGGGGGCATTACCACAATGATCCACTATGCCTATGCCCGCCCCGGTAGAGGGTTGGCTGATACTGTCAAGCAGTTCGTAGACGAGGGGAAGGAAGCCTCATATACGGATTTCGCCATCCATGGCGCCATGTTCGATCCAGAGAACCAGATTCGGGATATTGAGCACTGCGTTGAGATGGGGGTGAACTCTTTTAAGATGTTTATGACTTACGCTAAGCTGGGATGGATGACGAATGATTACTTTCTGGCAAACGCTATGGATGTCATTGCCCAGCTTGGGGGCTTGGCCATGGTCCATGCTGAGGATGGATTATCCATTGATTACCTTGAAGACAAATACCGGAACGAGCCCCCGAAAGAGGCCTTTCTGAAAATGAGGCCTGATGCTCTTGAAGTGGATGCTGTTTTCCGGGCTATCTCTATTGCGGAAGTTATGAATTGTTCACTCTATATTGCTCATATCAGTGCGGCTCGAGGCCTGGATCCTATACGAACGGCCAGGAAAAAGGGGCAGACCGTCTATACGGAGACATGCCCTCAATACCTATGCCTGACCAATCAGGCTTTGCAGGAAAAAGGGCCTCTAGCAAAGATCGGCCCGCCCCTTAGGACGCCTCAGGATAATGAAGCACTCTGGGAAGGGTTGAAATCCGGGTTGATCGATGTAATCGCCAGTGACCACGCTCCCAAGGACAAAAAAATTGACGACGATTTTTTTGACGCCCCTTTTGGGTCTCCTTCATCAGAGACCATGTTTCCCGTGGTCTATCAAAGAGGGATCAATGAGGGGAGACTTGACTTATGTACCATTATCAGGTCCCTCAGTGAGACGCCTGCGAAGATCTTCGGGCTCTATCCCCGAAAAGGGACTATTTCCGAAGGCTCTGACGCGGATCTTCTCATCTTCGACCCAAACAGGGAACATACCATCACACAGGCTACCCAGCATTCCAATGCCCCATATACCCTCTATGAGGGTTGGGAATGCCTTGGAACTCCCCATACTGTCATGCAGTCAGGGAAGATCATTGTTCAAGATAGGGAAATGAAGGGAAGGAGAGGACAAGGCAGTTTCATGCCCACAAAGATCAAAGGGCAAGAGTAATAACAAACCGTAATCGATAGATAAGACAATTATGGGCTTTGGCGTTTGTAAGCAACAGTGTGGTCACCTCGGCTATGAAGATATGTGAGATGAAGGTGTGTTTTGATTTCTTTCTCTTGATTCTTAGACCGTGGATGTTTTCTCCGATTCCATGTATTCCATAATGACATTATAGTGTTTTTCGTCTATGAGTTCCACTTCCCTCAACCATTTAAAAGCTTCGGAGATATTGAACAGGACATGGGGTTCAATACTCTGTGCCCGAAGGTTTTCTTTCCCCCCTTGCTCCCTGTCCAGGAGTACAACCAGTTCATTAACGACACCTCCCTGATCCCTGGCTGCGTTCGCCGCATCAATAACGCTTTGTCCGGTGGTAATCAGGTCGTCCACCATCACAATGCGTTCGTTTCTCTGCATATCCCCCTCGATTTTTTTCTTCACGCCATGCTCTTTTCTCTCTTTTCGATAATAGAGCATGGGCTTGGCCAGTTTTTGGCTTATGATTGTTGCGAAGGGCACCCCCGCAGTGGGAACGCCCAGGATCTTATCGGTTTTGGATTCCCCGATTTCATTGATGACGATGCGTGCCAGTGAGTTAGAGATCCAGTCCATGGAAATGGGATCGGAAATGGTTTGCCTCAGATCCACATAGTAAGGGCTCTTCTTCCCCGAGTGCAGGATATAGTCTCCTATTTTCAGGGCGTTATTCCGAATGAGATTCAAAGAAATATACTTCATGAGATACTTCTTCTCTTCTTCCCATATCTTCTTTTCAATGTCATCAAGCCTGATAAAAACCATTTCCATCCCTCCTGTCTATTTGCACTGTCCTTTCAGAGCCAGTGTCGTGTCCCAGAATT
>JAFGFY010000221.1 GCA_016930795.1 Deltaproteobacteria bacterium | reverse complement strand
TCACTGATCTTAGTGAGGGTAATCGAAGGCTAGAGCATGAATTGAGTACGGTTATAAACGAAAAGGAAGCGCTTGGTCAAAAGGTCAATGATCTCAGTGAGAGTAACCAAAGGCTAAAGCATGAGCTGGATGAGGTTATAGAAGAGAGGAAAGCGCTTGATCAAAAGGCCAATGAACTGAGTCAGGATAGTCTAAGGCTGAACAAAGAGCTATCTAGAGAAAAGGAAACCATACGGAATAAGGATCTCGTTCTTGGAGTATTGCGCGCCACTCTTGAAGAAGAAAGGTTTGTCAATAAACGATCCCTTTTCAAACGATTGATGTCGTCTTTCCCTCTGACAAGTCTCTTGACTGTCTATCCGGGTTTTTCCAGTTCTGATGGACAATCTGGGGGTGATCCGCCTCTTCAAAAGACTTCTGATTCTCCAGATGACGCTAAATGCGATTCGGCAACAAGTCCAAGCGTACCGTTCTTGTTGAGCCCACCTGGGTGGGAAATGATTCTTCGAGCGATAGAAGAGGTCGTCGGTGACAAAGCATTACGCATTATTCCGTGTGTCGACACATTTTTTGCATGTCACGGGGCTGAAATATCTGAGGATTGGATTGGGTTTTTACACACGCCTCAACACCTTCCCAAATTCTGGCTTGAAACAATCAGATCATACGGGATCAAGAGAGAGTCAATACTCAATATTGAGTATCTGGACAGGTATAGACATCATTGCAAAGGAATCATTACATTTTCGCAGAATCACGCACAGATGTTACAAAAGCTTTCTGGCCTGAATATCAAGAAGGTGACATATCCACTGATTAATACAAAGACTCGCTGGTCGTGGAAGCGTTTTAAGAACAACCCCCACAAGAAGATTATACAAATAGGTTGGTGGTTGCAACGTATGCATGCTATCTATATGTTGCCTGAGAGCGACTATGAAAAAGTATACATAAAGAACTTTTCATCATTCGCGGACGAAGTCTTTGAAAAAGAGAGAAAAGAAGCGGAACAGAAACGGACATTTTCTGGTTCCATGGAACACTCTGTGTCACATATCGAAAAAGCATCAAGGCGTGAATATTTCAATATACTGAAAGAGAACATCGCTTTTGTTCACTATCACGACGTCACTCTGCCGGGACTTGTGCTTGATTGCATTGCCACAGGGACTCCTGTGCTGGTTAATGCTTTACCTTCAGTCCTGGAGTATCTCGGCAAAGATTATCCTCTTTATTATTATTCTTATGCCGACGCTATTGAAAAGGCTAAAGACGATACTCTCATACGAAAAGCCCACGACCATCTCAAAAGACTACATCAAAACACTGAATTCCAGATGAAGCATTTTGTTTCTGAAATTCAAATGCTCCTACCTGAAGAGAGCTAAGAAATGAAGATTTCAGTTATCACCCCATGCTATAACAGCGGCAATACGCTCGATAGAGCGATCAAGAGCGTTCTTTGTCAGGATTATCATGATTATGAACATATCATTGTGGATGGGGTCTCCACAGATCATACACCTGAGATACTCAGGCAATACTCCCATCTTAAGTGGGTTTCCGAGCCCGACAATGGCCAGGTGGAGGCTATGAACAAGGGCTTTCTCATGGCCATTGGGGATGTAATCGTTTATCTTAATGCCGACGATTACTTTTTAGAAGGGGCGTTCTCCTCCGTGATACCTCACTTCCGGATGGGAGAGGATGTGGTCATGGGCAAGGTCCTGGTTCGATCCCAGGAAGCAGACGGGACCCGGGAATGGATAAACGATCCCAAGACAGACGTTGAATCCATGCTATATCATTGGGAGGCGGACGCTTTTTGTGTCAATCCGGTTGGATATTTTTATCGTCGTGCCGTTCAAAAGGAGATCCCCTTCAACGAAGAAAATGACGATAAACAGGATCTGGAATTTCTAATCGAGGTAGCATCACGTTATAGAATCAAGAAGATCGACTCCTTGCTTGGCGTTTTCAATCTTAAATTCACGACAAAGACCGGGCGTGAGCAATTAACACCAAGCTATTGGCGTAATGATAATTTTTCATTTATTGACCGCACTGTGAAAAAACGCTCCCGTGAGTTTCAGAGTAAATTCCGTATTGACCAGGAACGGGGGTATCAACTGAGAAGACGCTGGGCCGTTCGAGATGGGTTCAAAATGGGATTTGGAGATGATCTGATTGATAAAGGAGAGGCCTTCTTCTTGCCTCGTGATGAGAATAATTCACATCCGGAAAGGTGTAATCGAATTGCCCCAAAAGGAGGTTGGGTTGTTCCGGTTCTTTCAATGGATGAAGACAGCAGTAGTTTGATTTATGCCACTTTAAAATCGCTCCCCCAAGAAGTTTTGCCGGCAGAAGTGTATAACATACGTCAAGAAGAGAAAAGGCTTTTTCCTTGGCTGCCAATGTCATCTAATGCGCCTTTTAGTCACTCTTTGAAGACATTATTCAATGAGCACAGGAATGATTTGAGCTGGAAATTCATCATTGGCATAGGGGGACGGTTAAGCTGTTTTTTATCCCGTATCTTAGAACAGGAACAACACGGGCTAAAAACCAAGAGTATCATGAAGAAAATATGCAGGAAAATCTATACCCACAAATATGCTTGGTTTGACGAACAGCTTAAAAAGGGGTTTGGAATCAATATTAGTGAGCATCAGTTTGAGAACAGAAGAGGGTACTCCATCATCAAGACAGGAGATATTGGAATTCTGCTTTACCGGACTGAAATTCTACCTCAAATATTCTCCAAAGCAATGGAGGATTTTTTCGGGATTCCATACTTGAGATTAAGAAGTCGACATTCCTTGCCACGCGCTCTATTGATATTCGTGGGGATGGTTGACAAGAAGTCTTGGGTTTGAGAGAGGGTTCTTAGAAGAAGTATCTTCATCCCGAAGATGAAATCTCGCAGTTCGACAACAAGCGGACTGAACGAACGTTATGTAAGCATTAGAGGAAGAAAGGGGCGGAACAAAGCAAATGGTGCCTAAACTGATGAAATCTAAGAATTACACGCAAAGTAGAATAATACTACTTGGACATCGTATTCTTCTTCGCATAAGAAGACTTGCTGGTGTATTACGTGAATACAGGATCATTCTTCGCTCAGGGCTCTTCTATTTCACGTTTTATCTTAAAGAAAACCCTGATGTGGCGATGAGCGGAATGAATCCGTTGTTTCATTATATACTCTGGGGATGTAAGGGTGGATGCGCTCCGAACCCCCTCTTTGACTCTGAGTGGTATCTTAGGACATATCCTGATGTGATCAATATGGGGAGCAACCCCCTGTTTCACTATATTAAGCACGGTGAAAAGGAGGGTCGAGACCCTGGACCTCGTTTTTCCACAAATAGGTACTTGAAACGCAATCCTGATATACGTGAAACGGGAATGAGTCCCCTGCTACATTACCTCAAACATGGCTCTTTGGAGAATAGATCAATCAACTGACTCAACCAATTACACTATGAAATGGGTTCCTGCTTGACACACAAGGATCATTTGCCTAAGTTAATGCTCTGTAATGATAAGCTTCTATCACTTTTTACCCTAACTTTCGAAAACAGACATACCCTATGAAAAAGCGTAAGACTATTTTTTCAATTGTTACCCCTTCCTTCAACCAAGGGCAGTTTATTCAGGAGACAATACAGTCAGTTCTCTCCCAAGAGGGAGACTTCTACATTGATTACACTATTGTTGACGGGGGATCAGATGATGAGTCGGTTGAAATAATTGAGAAATACGAAAAATTTCTCAAGAACGACTGCGAAATAGAGGAAAATAATGGGCTGAAATACTTTGTAAACAAGGAACGTGATTTTGCATGGAATAGATGCCTTGGAATTAGTTACCGATGGAAAAGCGAAAAGGATGAAGGACAGAGCGATGCTATAAATAAGGGCTTGAAGACAGCATGTGGAGATATTTTCTCGTTTATAAACAGTGATGATGTCTATTGTCCCCATGCACTTTCAAGAATTGCTGGTGTTAACTGGCGAAACAAGGATTTTGTTTATGGGAACGGCATGTGGTTTGATGAGAATGGAAATGACCTTATTTCATATCCCACGTATAAACCAACGAAATACAGCTTTTATTACCAATGTACCCTTTGCCAGCCAACGGTCTTCTTTCGTAACGGTGTTTTTCGAAAACTCGGTGAATTCTCTCTAGAATATATGAGCTTTGATTATGAATACTGGCTTCGCGCTTTGTTCCAAGGTCACAAATTTTCCTTTGTTAATTCGATCCTAGCAAAATCGAGAATGTACCAGCAAAACAAGACGCTATCCGGACAACAAACCGTGCATAACGAGGTGCAAGAATTAAAGAGAAAATATTACATAGAGTCAGAAGTTAACCTGAACCCTCTCCTTTTGAGATTACACAAGTATCTTATCCATAATCCAACGGCAAGAAGAGTCGATGAACTCCATAGACTACTGGCAGGTTTAAAGTGAATCTAGGTAGAAAACTTAAACTAATATATGATATCTCAGTTCTTGGTATGGGTGAAGTGGATCACCGTTCCAGAACCGGTATATATCGAGTTATTGAGAATCTCCTTGTTGGTCTTCAAAACAATTCAAAAGTGAATGTAATACCCTTTTCTCACAATCAGTTTGCAGAGTATACTCTTAAGTACATGGAAAAGGATCGAAATCAATTCTCGGTTCAGGGCTTTCCAAACCATAATCCCGGTGTGTTAAAAAGTACGCTTGGCAGGCTGCTTCCTAGAAAACAAGACATGGCCCTATTAACAGAGAAGACCTTGACTGATGTTGTGGAAAGCAGCGATATCTTTCACGCGACATATCTCGCGTTTCCACAAGAATTAGATGGATATAAAAGGATTAAAAAGTTTATAACGATCTACGATCTGATCCCTATCAAGTTTCCAGAATATTTCACTGATGCTCATGTGGATACATTTAAAAAAACCATTGGAAGTATAACTGAAGACACTTTTGTTTTTGTCATATCCCATTCCACAAAGAACGATTTGTGCAATTATAGAAAAGATATCAATCCAGACAATGTCTTTGTTACTCATCTGGCAGCATCGGATTTGTTTTACCCAGTGACAGATGAAGAGAGGAAATCAGCTGTAAAAGAAAAATACGGTATCCCAGACGGGAAATATATTCTGAGTCTTGCGACACTAGAACCAAGAAAAAACGTTGAAACAACCATTAAAGCTTTTGCGGAATTGATTTGCCACGAAAAGACCATTGACCTGAACCTGGTTCTGGTTGGTACCAAAGGCTGGAAGTTTGACAGTATATTCAATTCTATAGTCAAAGAGAGGGATTTGGCGAATAGAATAATCTTCACCGGTTATGCTGACGATGAAGATCTAGCCCCATTATACAGCTCGGCCTTAGTCTTTGTATACCCGTCTATATATGAAGGCTTTGGATTGCCGCCACTAGAGGCGATGCAATGCGGCTTGCCGGTCATATCATCAAACACCTCTTCTCTGCCCGAAGTCATAGGAGATGTGGGAATTCTGGTTCAACCTTTCGACTCGAAATCGATATGTCAGGGCATTCTGGACCTTCTTTCTGATGAACGAAAAAGAGAAATGATGTCTCAGAAGTCTATAGAGCGGGGAAAGAAGTTTAGTTGGAATAAATGCGTTCAGGAGACAGTTGACATCTATAACAAAGTAAAATGATTAGGTAATCCTCATGAGGATGCTATGAAGAAAGCCCTTATTTGCGGTGTTTCCGGTCAGGATGGAGCTTATCTCGCACAATTCCTTTTACAGAAAGGTTACGAGGTTTACGGAGGCTCACGAGATGCCCAAATGAGTTCTTTTGCCAATCTAAAGAGATTGAGGATTTATGGAAGTATTAGATTTGTTTCCATTAATATAAATGATTTCAGAAGTGCCTTTCAGACGTTAATTAAAGTCCGACCGGATGAAGTCTACAATCTTGCCGGACAGAGTTCGGTTGGTCTTTCATTTGAACAACCAGTAGATGCCTTAGAGAGCATAGGCATCGGGACGCTAAATATTCTTGAGGCAATAAGATTTAGCGGTGAATCGATTAAATTCTATAATGCCGGGTCAAGTGAGTGCTTTGGTGATACCGGGGGTAAGAAAGCAGATGAAACGACCTCTTTCAGGCCGAGGAGTCCTTACGCGGTGGCGAAGGCCACTGCTTTTTGGGAAGTCGCAAATTATCGAGAAGCATACGGCTTGCATGCCAGCACGGGAATTCTCTTCAATCATGAATCATCACTAAGACCGAAACGTTTTGTCACAAGGAAGATAATCACATCGGCATGCCGAATTGCCTCTGGACATTCAGAGAAGCTCTGTCTTGGAAATATCAAGATTCAAAGAGATTGGGGTTGGGCTCCTGAATTTGTCGAAGCCATGTGGAAGATTGTGCAGCAGGAAAAGCCGGATGATTACGTTATTGCCACTGGAGAAACGAGGTCTCTAGAGGATTTTATTGCTCATGCCTTCAGATGCGTGGATTTGAATTGGTCTGATCATGTCGTCATTGATAAGAGCCTTTTTAGACCAACTGATCTCATGGTGAGTCGGGCGAACCCATCAAAAGCTGAGAATTTGTTAAACTGGAAAGCCGTGACTAAAATGGATGGTGTTGTGGAGAAGATGATTGAAGCTGAGACTCAAACGGCCGATATTGCGACGTAGTCTTGTCTATCCTTTACAAAACTTGTTAGTGACTTAATTTGATTAAGTAATGAAGAAGCTTGCTTACATTGATCACTCATTTCACATCCATTCGAAATCGACATTCTTTTTTATCGACCTACTGAAAGAGGAGTTTGATGTCGATGTATTTTGGGATGAAGCCTGGAATGGTGGACCTCGTGTGGACCTTGAACAAGTAAAGAGTGGAAGATTTGATGCAGTTGTCCTTTTCCAGCAGCACAGCTTTTACACTCCCGAGGAATTGGATTCATTTGAATCACAGCTCATATTAGTTCCGATGTTCGATGCCGACGGTGGAAGACCGGATCCATATTGGGATCAATACCGTAAGCACAAATTTATCAATTTTTCCAAAACAATTCATGAAAGGCTTTTAAAGTTGGGGATAGAGAGTTTCTATTGTCAGTATTTTCTTGATGTTGATCCAAAGTATATAATCAAAACGGATAATTCCGGGTTAAGAGGTCTCTTTTGGCAGCGTCGTGGGGAGATTACCTGGAATGAGATTGCTAAACTGATCGTTGACACACGTTTTGAGAGCTTTCATATTCATGCTGCAGTTGACCCCCCTGGCTATGATTTTGTCAGACCGAGTGAAGAAGCGATACAGAAATACAATATAACCATTTCTGATTGGTTCAATGATCAAGACGAGTATCTTGAATTGTTGGCACAGGCGAATGTGTTTTTCGCTCCGAGACTCTACGAAGGTATCGGGATGTCCATATTGGAGGCAATGTACGCAGGGAAATGCGTTGTCGCGCCCAATTTACCAACGATGAATGAATACATTACTGATGGATTGAATGGCTTGTTGTATGATCCATTTGATCCAAAGCCACTTGATTTCTTCAATGTCGACCATATCTGCCACAACGCCGAAATATATGCAAAGGAAGGCCTAAAGAAATGGAACGAAATCCATGATCATATCAATCTGTTCGTTATGAAACCAAAAGGTATATAGAAATACAGCATATCAGCGTCTGTTAGGAGAAACGGATATGGGGTGTCAGGATTTCTCAATTAAGAACAAACATGCGAAGTGGAGTTGATTTTATGTCAAGAATGGAATCGTCCGAAGTAAAGGAAGAAAGAACTGTTTTCTTCCAGCATATTCCAAAATGTGCTGGTACTACCCTGAATATTGAGATTTTTAAGAAAAGATTTCAACCCAATGAATTGCGTTTATTGTATGATTACAATATGCCAGAAATAATTGATCTTCTAAAAGGGATGTCTGTCCTTGAACAGATGAAGATAAAATGCCTGAGTGGGCATTATTACTTCGGTATTCACACATATTACACGGCACGGCCTTCCTTCCACATGACCATTTTGCGGAATCCCATTGAGCGGGTCATCAGTCACTACTATCAAGTACGTCGGCATAAGCCTCACCGTCTGTATCAGATTGTCACAGAGAATGATCTTAGCCTTAAAGAATATGTGAATAACCGGTTGACCCCTGAGTTGAACAACGGGCAGGTCCGTGTATTGGCCGGTCTGAGCATCAATCCTCCATTTGGTGAATGTGAGAGGGATATCCTGGAATTGGCAAAGAAAAACCTTAAGGATTCTTTTGGCATCGTAGGACTTACAGAAAGATTCGATGATTTTTTACTTTTGGTCAATGCTAAACTAGGGTGGGAGATCCCATCCTATAAGAATCTGAATATAGGGGAGAACCGTAAAAAAGCTGACGAAATCGACAAGGAAACCCTGGACGTTATTGAGAAACACAACCAACTGGATATCGAATTATACGAATACGCCCAGGATCTTTTCTTAAAACAATTTGCAGAAATCTGAGCCATAGCCAGAGGAAGTATGTGAAAACTCCTATCATGCCACAGCTGAGGAGAATAAGAATAACATTGAAAAAAGGAGCCTTGCACCTGTTGCCTCGTTCAAAACCAAAAAAGATTCTCTTTGATCATCTGCCAAAATGCGGTGGATCCACACTGAAGAGATACCTTAAAGCCCACTACCCGATGAGGAGGGCATACTCTATTCCACCTGGGTCAGTGGCAGAATTTCAGGCGTTTAGCCAGAGTACAAGGTATAGATATGACCTCATCATCGGGCACCTCGCTGATCAACTTATAGACTACGCTCATCCGGATTGTATCAAGATTACGATGCTCAGGGATCCGATTGAGCGCATTGTTTCTCATTATTACTTCGTTAGGCGAGCGACGGAACATTATCTACATTCAAAAATAATGGAGACCGATATGAGTTTAGAGGAGTACGCTGTATCCGGCTTGAGCGCCGAACTGAGGAATTGGTATACAACTCATTTCACAGGGTTGTCTATCAGAGACGCCGAAAAAAATCCAGCTGAATCGGTCGCCAAGGCGATAGATGCGATCATGAAAACATACGATGTGGTTGGTTTCTTGGATGATTTTGAATCATTTATACATGCAGTGCACAAGAAAGCAAACCTTAAACATGAATTTCAAGGGGAAAAAGTCAACGTAACAGAGAATCGTCCCAATTTGGATAGTATACCATTGTCTTCCAGAGAAAAGATTATGGAAGTCAATCAGCTTGACATTGACCTCTACAGGAAATTAAAAACACAATTGTCTAACAACGCTCTTCTAATAGGGTGAACCCGGAGCCTTGGGATTCCTCGTTCTTGTGCTAGTGAAGAAAAACGCTTTAAATGCGATATCAGAGGCCCTCCGCTCTTGTAGGGTGGTTCCCGTTTTGACAAAAAAGGAGGGAAGGACATCTAAATATTGTATTATCTAACTGGTCACGCATTGGTTTTTTACACTCGAAACTTTAATAGCAGAATGGTCGGAAGGAGGTTATTATGGAACATGTTGCTCGTGCTTTCAAATTGAAACAGTCTTTTCAGTTTCTTCTAACTACGAAACTTGGATTTCTGTTGACTTTTATTGTCTTTGCTAGTGCCAGTCATGCCCAGGAGGCAGCCTATATTGACATCGGCGCGGGGGAGATCTCTGTCACCGCCTCTTCCCCCGGGGTGACGTTCATGAATCTTCGAGTCATGGATCCCCTGGGGGAGATTATATTTGACCAGAGCAGTAATGGCAGTCCCATTCAATGGGTCCCCAATGGCATGTCCGTGGATGGTTATTATTCCTATGAAGTGCGAGTGGGGTTTGGGCAGATGAAAGGTGTAAGGGATGAGTCTCATGATGAGAGCGTACGGATACGACCCTGGAGGAAAGCGGGGACGGTATTGGTTCTGGGAGGCGCCATTGTGCCCCCTTATGAAGAAGAACCCAACGATGGAGAAGCCGGCCTGTTGAAGGATATCAGTGATATCACAAAGCTCGCGTTTTCAAAGTTTATGGATTTCCTGATTGCACCGGCCTACGCGGATATCGTTCATTTGGACGATGTGATTATTGACGGGAGTGAATGCGTCGGGATTGACTGCTATTCAGACATACTTTTCGGTTCTGACACTATCAGGTTGATGGAAAATAATCTCCGGATCTTTTTCGATGACACTTCTAGCACCAGCAGTTTTCCTAGGAATGACTGGAGAATCCAGATAAACGATTCGCTAGACGGAGGGGCATCCTATTTTGCCATTCAAGACGCCACGGCAGGCGTCGTTCCCTTTAGAATTGAAGCAGGCGCCCCTGCCAACTCGCTCTATATCGAGGATTATGGCCGGGTGGGACTGGGCACATCCGTCCCGTATGTTGAACTGCACATTGTAGATGGCGATACACCCACTGTCAGGCTCGAGCAGGATGGGTCAAGCGGCTGGACACCACAGACCTGGGACTTGGCCGGCAACGAGTCCAATTTCTTTATTCGGGATGTGACAAACGGGTCCAAAATGCCGTTCAGGATTCAGCCCAATACACCTTCCAGCACCTTGTGTCTAAAGAGCGATGGAAACGTTGGTGTGGGGACGTGGTCCGCTACATCTGCTCTCCATGTGCAGCGAACGGACGACGCACAGATACTTGTGGAGAACACCACAGGGACTGTTGCTGCACGTGTGCCGCTCAAACTGGTGAATAACGGCAAGACCCGTTTTGAGATAGTCAATGGTGTGCAATCCTGGACATT
>JAFGFY010000220.1 GCA_016930795.1 Deltaproteobacteria bacterium | reverse complement strand
TCGAATGGCAGATGATGCCTTGATGGTGAATCAGGGGCTCGGGTCAAAATGGGACGGACGAGGTGTTAGTCCCCCGATTCAGCCATTTGTTTGTAGATCTTCTGTCTTTCCTTCATATCCTCTTCCGCCTTTTGGAAGAGTTTCTCCGCGTTTTCCGGAAAAGACCTCGTCAGGCTGGAATAACGCACTTCGCCCATGAGAAACTCTTTGAAATTAGCCGTCGGTTCTTTAGAATCAAGAATGAAAGGATTTTTGCCTTCCTCTTTGAGCCTGGGATCATAGCGGTAAAGGGGCCAATAACCTGATTCAACCGCCCTTTTCTCTTCCTCCTGGCTCTTGCCCATGTTCAGGCCGTGATTGATACAAGGTGAATAGGCGAGAATAAGGGATGGACCTTGGTATGTTTCCGCTTCAACCAGGGCCTTCATGAGCTGATTCTTGTTGGCCCCCATGGCTACGGACGCCACATAGACGTAACCGTAGGTCATGGCCATCCGCCCCATGTCCTTCTTTCCGGTGACTTTTCCAGCCGCCGCGAATTTGGCCACGGCCCCCATGGGTGTGGACTTGGAAGACTGGCCACCCGTGTTGGAATAGACCTCGGTGTCCAGAACAAGGATATTGACGTCATGGCCTGTGGCCATCACGTGATCCAGGCCACCGTAACCGATGTCATAGGCCCAACCGTCTCCGCCGATAACCCAAATGGACTTCTTGGTCAGATAGTCACTCTGATCAAGAATGTCGTAGAGCAAGGGGCTTGCAGAATCCTCTTTGCTTATCAATTCTTCTTCAATCGCGTCCTCGAGATTTCGGCCGTATTCCTTGGATTTGTCTCCGTCATTCATGGCCTCCAGCCATTGATTCATGGCGTCTTTTAGATTCTTTGAAATGTCTGAATCCATGGCTTGACGAACGAGGTCCGCCAGTTTCTCGCGTCTTTGGGCCACAGCCAACTCCATGCCAAAACCGTACTCCGCGTTGTCTTCAAAAAGAGAGTTTGCCCAGGCCGGCCCGTGGCCTTCCGCATTGACCGTATAGGGACAACTGGGCGCCGTGCCGCCGTAGATGGAGGAACAGCCGGTAGCATTGGCAATCATCATGCGGTCACCAAAGAGCTGTGTGATGACTTTAATATAGGGTGTTTCTCCGCATCCGGCGCATGCCCCTGAGAACTCGAAGAGGGGCTGTCGAAACTGACTACCCTTGACGGAGGTGACCGGCATCAAGTTATCCAGGACGGGAAGTTGTGTAAAGAACTGATGGTTAGGAATCTGCGTGTCGATTTGGGAGGTCAGGGGCTTCATGACCAGGGCCTTTTTCTTGGCCGGGCAAATGTCCGCGCAGTTCCCGCAACCCGTACAGTCCAAAGGACTGATTTGTATCCTGTATTTCAAGCCCTTCAGCTCTTTTCCCATTGCATCCACAGTCACAAAACCTTTCGGGGCCCCTTTAAGGTCCTCCTTAGCGGCCAGCGCCGGGCGAATCACGGCATGGGGGCAGACAAAGGAGCACTGATTGCACTGTATGCAGTTCTCAGGGATCCACTGTGGCACGTTTATGGCGATTCCTCTTTTCTCATATTTGGTGGTCCCTGTGGGAAAGATCCCGTCCGGGCTAAAGGCACTGACAGGGAGTTTATTGCCCTGCTGGGCCAGCATGGGTCTCATGACTTTTGTTACGAATTCAGGTTCATCTTTTTGCGCATAGGCCTCATGGCCGGCCGTGGCCCAGGCCTTTGGAACCCTAATCTTCTTCAGCGCCCCTACAGCCCTGTCCACAGCATCCACATTCATCTGGACGACCTTGTCGCCTTTTTTGCCATAAGTTTTTTTGATGGCCTTTTTGACGTATTCAAAGGCCTCCTCCGGCGGGATCACTTTGGCGATCTGGAAGAAGGCGGCCTGCATGATCATATTGATGCGTCCACCGAGTCCCAGTTCAGCGGCAATCTTCACGGCGTCAATATTGTAAAACGCCAAATTCTTTTGTGCTATGGTCCTCTTCATGAGATCAGGAAGCTCGGTCTCCATGTCTTTGAGGCTCCAGGGAGAATTGAGAAGAAAGGAGCCCCCCTCTTTGATGCCCTCCAGGATCTCATACTCTTTGACGAACGAAGGATTGTGACAGGCCACAAAATCCGATTGGGTCAGAAGATAGGGGGATTGGATCCTATGGGGAGAAAAACGCAGATGCGACAGGGTAATACCACCCGATTTTTTGGCGTCATAGTCAAAATAGGCCTGCGCGAACATGTCCGTATTCTCACCGATAATCTTGATGGCGTTCTTGTTGGCCCCGACCGTCCCATCGGCACCCAGTCCCCAGAACTTGCATCGCACCGTCCCCTTGGGGGATGTATGGATTTCTTTACCCATATCCAGGGAGGAGTGGGACACATCATCCACAATCCCTATGGTGAAATGGTTTTTAGGAGCGGAAGAGCGAAGGTTGTCAAAGACGGCCTTGACCATGCTCGGTGTAAAATTCTTACTACTCAATCCATATCGCCCTCCCACGAGGACGGGATGTTGGCCTTCTTGCTGGAACAGAGTACAGACATCCTGATACAGCGGTTCTCCCAAGGCCCCCGGGGATTTCAGCCTGTCGAGAACGGCAATCCGCTTGACCGTGGAGGGAAGGGTCCTCAGAAAGTGTTCTCTTGAGAAGGGGTGATACAACCGGACCTTGATGAGTCCGACTTGTTCTCCCAGGTTGTTGAGGTAATTGACGGTCTCCTCGATGGTATCACAACTGGAGGCCATGGAGATGATGACCCTCTCCGCGTCAGGGTCGCCCACATAATCGAAAAGGTTGTAAGGACGACCCACCAGGGCACCCACTTTTTGCATCTCCTCCTGGACGATATAAGGGATTCTGGCAAAAAAAGGACTTGCGGCCTCCCGGTTTTGGAAGAAGATGTCGGGATTTTGGGCCGTCCCTCTGAGCTGGGGGTACTCCGGATTCATGCAACGTCTTCGGAAATCTTCAATGGCTTCCCAATCCACCAGCTTTGCCATGTCCTTATAATCAATGGCCTCGATTTTCTGTATTTCCATAGAGGTCCTGAATCCATCAAAGAAATGGACAAAAGGAAGGCTTGTTCGGATACTCGAAAGATGGGCCACAAGGGCCAAGTCCATCACTTCTTGAACCGAGGCTGAGGCAAGGAGGGAAAACCCGGTCTGTTTCACCGCGTTTATGTCGGAGTGGTCCCCAAAGATGGAGAGGGCATGGGGGGCCACGGTTCGGGCTGAGACATGAAAAACTGTAGGCATGATTTCCCCCGCGATCTTATACATATTGGGAATCATGAGGAGCAGGCCTTGGGAGGCCGTAAACGTGGTCGAGAGCGCGCCGGCACATAGGGCGCCATGAACCGCGCCGGCTGCTCCTGCTTCGGATTGCATTTCCTGGACACGCAATGTCTGGCCGAATATGTTCTTCCGACCGTAGGCCGCCCATTCATCACAGTACTCGCCCATGCTGCTTGATGGTGTAATGGGGTAGATGGCGGCCACTTCACTCATGGCATAAGCCACGTGGGCTGCCGCCTCATTACCTTCAATGGTCATTGTCGTTGGCATTGTATTCCCTTTTTGATTGAGATATTATTCACCTACACAGTGCTTAGGTATTAAATCTTCTAATATAAACAGCGTCATTTCATGATGTCAACTAAATAATCAGCAAGCGATAGGAGAAAGACGGAGTGGATTCAATGCGGGAAGAGGGCCTTTTGAGGTCGACGGGACTGTCCCGGATCTCAGAACGGACTGAGGAGGGCGTGAAATATAAAAGGGAAGGAACTGGAATAAGCCGAGGTGAACGGGGCCTTAGGGATCAGTACACCAAGTGGAGGAATCTTTTCCAGTGTGGCCATGACCAGTAAACGATGAACGCCTTTCCTTTGATGGAATCAGCAGGGACGAATCCCCAGTATCTGCTGTCCTCACTGTTATCTCGGTTATCCCCCATGACAAAATAATGACCCTCCGGCACAGTGGTCGTGCAATACGAGCAGGCTTTCCCGGGATTGCTCCAATCCTCTAATGAATCCTCGTAATCCCCATATGGGTCATCGAATCGTTTCCCATCAATAAATATATCCCTGCCTTTTATCTCAATCTTTTCTCCAGGCAAGCCAATGAGACGCTTAATAAAGTCCTTGCTTTCATCCTTGGGAAAGATAAAGACGATGATGTCACCCCGTGAGGGATTTTTGAAGGGGATCAGTGTTTTTCGCAAGAAGGGGATCTTGATTCCGTAAATGAATTTGTTGACGAAGATGTGGTCCCCGATCAAAAGGGTCGGCTCCATGGAACCAGAGGGGATCTTAAAGGCCTGGACAATGAACGTTCTAATAAACAGGGCCAGCAAAACAGCGATAGCCGCAGCTTCTCCGTACTCCAGCCAGGCGCTCTTTTTTTTAATAGTCTCCGAAGATTTTTGATCCTTCAAGATTTCCTCCAGTCTTGCCTCTCTGCCTCATTGATCTCGCAGTCGATGGGATGAAGCAGCCTCGATTTCCGGTCGAATTTAATCTCTTATGAAGGCATTTGTAAAGGGATTTCTGCCTGTTTCCGTGAGACTTGTCCGGTGAAGAGAGCGGTTTTGTGTATGGGATAGGGTGAGATTATGGAATCAATATATAGTGTCATTTTCTTTTTTTGTACACTATATATATACAAATTATGTACATTTTTATTAATTTATAAGAGATTTCTTGACAAATATATCCATATATATATATGATAAGCACTTAGAAATTGAGATGAAATACTTTTAACATCACGCGCATGCGGAGGACGAGTCGGTGTATAATATAGTGAAAGAGATTCGAGAACAACTCCTGATGAGTAAGGCGGAATTGGCCAGAAAAGCGGGAGTTTCACCGCTCACCATCGACAGGATAGAAAAGGGAAAGAGCTGTCGTATGGAAACAAAGCGGAAGATTATTCTGGCTCTTGGTTATCATCTCTCCGACAAAGACAAGATTTTCCCTCAGGACTAGAAGAGGGCTCGACTATGGCTATACCCAAAAAGAATCAGTTAATAGGGTTGGACATTGGGACCCATTCCATTAAGCTGGTAGAAATAGAAGACAGCAAGAAGGGACGGATTCTCAAAAATTTCGGCATTATTGGATTACCGCAGAATGCTATCGTAGAGGGATCCATTAAAGAGATGGAAATCGTCTCTTCCGCCATAAAAGAACTCTATAAGCAGTTGAAAATAAAAAATAAAAACGTAGCGGCCTCGATTTCGGGGTATTCGGTTATCGTGAAAAAGATTACTATTTCCAGAAGAGGGGAAGCGGAACTGGAGTATACGATTAATGAAGAAGCCGAGCAATACATCCCGTTTGATATCAGTGATGTGAATCTTGATTATGAGGTCTTGAGCACTCCGGGAGTTGGGAGTCTCGATGGGGACGAAGGAGAGATGGCAGGGCTAATGGATGTGATGCTTGTGGCAGCAAAGAAGGATATCGTGGATGACTACGTCAGCCTACTGCAGCTTTCCGGTCTCAATCCAGTCGTACTTGATGTGGATGCCTTTTCCGCACAGAACGCCTTTGAGATGGCTTCAGGAGAAGGAGAGATTTCTGGATGTTATGCCATTGTCAATGTGGGGGCGGAGGAGTTGGGGATAAACGCCGTAAAAAATGGCAGCTCCATCTTTACGAGGGATTCTTCCTATGGCGGTTCGCAGATTACAGAAGCCATCATGTCAAGGCTCGATGTCAGCTATGAGGAAGCGGATCGAATCAAGCTGGGCGGGACCAAAGTGGACAAAGAGAGAGAGACCCTGGAAGACATCTTCACGTCTGTGATATCGGGTTGGGTACAGGAAATAAAACGGGCTCTTGACTTTTTAGGGACAACCTATCCCGATGAAACCATTGACAAAATCTTTTTGACGGGAGGGTCTTGCAGGATACCCGGTTTCCGAGAATATCTGGAAATGGAAACGGAAATTCCTGTAGAAGAATTAAATCCTTTTTCGGGCCTCCAAATCAACGAAAAAGTCTTTGATCCTAAATACTTGAGCTATATGGCTCCCCAGGCTGCAGTGGCAGTGGGCCTGGGATTGAGGAGTATAGGGGACAAATGATAAGAATAAACCTCCTGCCTTTCAGGGCCGCTAGAAAAAAAGAAAATATTAGACGACAGGTCAGCTATTACTTTGGAAGCGTGATACTTGCCGTGGTTGTCATGATTTATTTGTTTGTTGGAGTACGAGGCGATTTGAAGTCGTTAAAACAAAAAAAGCAGAGCAAAGAAGCAGAATTGGCTACATTTGAGGAGACGATCAAAAGGATCGACGAATTAGAGAAGAAGATTGCCGAAATGAGAAAAAAGTTGGATGTGATCAAAGACCTTGAGAAAAAGAAGACAGGGCCGGTGCATCTCCTCGATCAAGTTGCCGATGCAATTCCCAGAGACAAGTTATTTCTTACTTCGTTTGTTGAAAAAGACGGCAAACTCACCCTGACGGGGACCGCGATGGACAATGAAACATTCTCTGTTTTCATGACGAGGCTGGCCGAGGCTGAACTGATTACAAGTGTGGATATGAAAGAAACAAAAGCAAGATCCATCCCTGAATATAAATTAAATGTTTTTGATTTCTCTTTGGAGTGTATTACCTATGCGCACAAAGAGCCTGAACCTGAAGTAAAGACGGTGAAGAAAAAATAAGGGTGAAGAAGAGAATCGTTAACAATGGATACCACAGCCTTTTTTGAACAAGTAGAAAAGATCAAGATGCCCGTTAGGATCGTCATTTTTTGCGGGACGATCCTCTTGTTGATTAGCGCTTTTGTCTATTTTCTATATCTTCCCAAAGTGGAGGAGTGCAATAAGACGGAAGAAGAGATTGTTCAATTGGAGCAGAAGTTGAATCAGGCCAGGGTCAGGGCCAAGAGGCGTGACGCGCTTGAAAAGGAGTATGCCCAGGTCGATGATCAGTATAAGGAGGCCCTCAAACTCTTACCTGACAGCAAAGAGATTCCGAGCTTGTTGACGACCCTTAGCCGGTTGGGCGCTGAGGCATCCCTGGATATTCGTCATGTCAGGCTTCAACAGGATAGGCCGAAAGATTTCTATTTTGAAATTCCGGTCTCACTGGAAGTAAGCGGGCCTTACCATAATGTTGCGGTGTTCTTTGATAAGGTAGGAGGCATGGAACGAATCGTCAACATATTGAACGTGTCCATGAGGCCTATTCAGGCGAGTTCTACCACGTTAGTCACTACATGTGATGCGGTAACTTATCGATTTAAAGGCGAAACGGATGTCACTGAAACCAAAAAACAAAATAAGAAGAAATAGCCTGATTCTCCTGTTTGTTTCTCTCTTTTTTGTCTGTTTTTATGCTCGGGCTGCACAGGAAGTCTTTGATCAGAAAGAGACTGGAGAAGAGGTTTTAGAGGTTGCAGTATCAATCGATTCTGAGAAGTCTGCGGATAAGGGTAAAGACGATTTTTTCTACGACCCGAGAGGAAAGACTGACCCCTTCAAATCCTTTATTGCTATTCAAGAAGAGATGGAGGAGATGAAGAAGAGAAAACCGAGGACTTACTTGGAGACCGTGGAATTGTCCCAACTTCAATTGACGGCGATTATTTCCAGTGAAAAGGAGAGTTGGGCCATGGTTCGAGATTCAAAGGGTCTAGGTCACGTCATCAAGAAAGGGACATATATCGGGACCGATGGGGGGGTTGTTCACGAGATCAAGAACAAAGAGATCATTATCCGGGAAGAATACAGAGACTTCAGGGGAAACACAAAATACAGAGACCAAATCAAGAGATTACCGTCTCCTATGTAATCCGATGGTAATTTCAACGCCCGCGCGAGTGGGCTCGAGACGATATATTGGATCATTGTAAGTATAAAGAATCACATTCTAGGGAGATTATTCATGGGGAATAAAGCCAGCCTTTACATAAAGGCCATATCTTCTCTATCTGTTCTTTTGAGTATAGGGCTGCTGTTCTTCAGTGCGTGTGCTACCACCACGACTCAACAAGCCGTCACGGAGGAACCCGAGACCTCTATTATAGAGTCTTTGAGCGTGAAACCGTCTGCGGGCGGTACCGTGGTAGAGATCGTGAATACAAAACCCACACCATACACGGCCTTTAAGCTGATAAACCCACCCCGGGTGATTGTCGATATCCCGGGGGAAGTCGGGAGCGGTCTCCAAAAGACCACGAAGCCGAATGACGAGAATGTTAGAGAGATTCGTCTGGAACCGGGCGCAGACCAGACGCTGACCACGAGGATGGTGGTGAGTCTGGCCAGGGATGTGGATTACGAGATAGCTGATCAAGGGCCCATTATCACCTTGACGCTTATGCCCAGAGAACCATCCAGGGTCGCTGAGGTGTCAAAGATCAAAGAAGTCCCGGAGTCTTCTCAAAGCGATACAGCCGAACCGAGGATCTTCTTTGACCCGGATGACGCCAACAGCCTGAATCAGATTCTGGGCGTGGATTACATGATGCTTGATGGCGGCAGATCTCTCCTGGTGGTGACGACGGATAAAAAGGCGACCTATGAAATGCAGCGAATAGGGCCTAAGACGCTTGAACTGACCCTTGAGGAAAGTACAATCCCTCCCTTGCTTATGAGGCGACTTGACTCTCAGTTCTTTGAGGGAGCTGTGGATCGCGTCAAGGCCTCAATGATGGATAGTCAGGTGATCTTGAACATTTCCCTCAGAGACATGGTTCCTTTTCATGTGAAACAGACGGTCGCCGGGATCAGCGTGGATTTTGAGGCGACCCCTGTAAAGCCGCCCGTCAAGAGTCTTACGCCGATGCAGACGGCCGAGAAGACTCAGGTGCGGGCAGCTTTAGACTCACCGAGAGAGACGTCAATAACAGATGTGCAGATTCCTCTCTCCTCCGAACAGGCTTTAGAGACAACCGGGACCTCAACCCTCACTTCCGGCACAACCCCCCAGTCCGCGCCAAAGGTCTATACGGGCACGCCCATGTCTTTTGATTTTGTGGATGGGGAGGTCACCAATATCCTGCGTATGATGAATGAAATGACGGATCTGAACATCATATCGGATCCGGACATTTCCGGTGAAAGGATCAATTTGAGTGTCAATGAAGTCCCCTGGGACCAGGTCCTGGACATCATCCTTCTGACCAACAATCTGGCCAAGAGACAGATTGCCCCCAACATCATCATGATTACAACTGCCGCGAAAATGAGTCAGATTGAGGCGGAGGAAAACAGAAAAGAGCAGGAGCAGATAGCAAAGATAGATGCTGAGAGGAGAAGGATCATTGAGGAGAGGGAAAAGGAAAAGGAATTGGCGCCCCTGATCACGGAGTACATACCCATGGATTTTGCCATGGTGGAGGATATCAAACCACATATTGTCGTGAGTGATCGCGGGAGCATCAGCACGGACGCGCGAACAAATACCATTATTATTAAGGATATCGCGGAGAGCATTGAAGAGGCAAAGGAGGTTGTGAAACAATTTGACACACCTGTCAAGCAGATCATGATTGAGGCCCGTCTTGTGGATGCGGAGACAAACTTTGGTCGCGAGGTGGGCGTGGAATGGACCTCCACGAGATTGTGGCAAAAGGATGACGGCACGAACTGGGAGTTTGATCCAAAGGGCTATGATTCAAACAGCGACCTGGTGTTGGGCGGGACTGTTTCCTCAAACGCGCCTCAAGGCTGGGCCTCTAACATCGGGTTCTCCCTGGCCAGATTGACCAATCAGGGCCTGGGGACCTTTTCTTTGGATGCCTATCTGGCCTATGCCGAGACAGAAGGGACAGCCAAGGTCATCTCCGCGCCAAAGGTCATTGCCAGCAACGGCGAGAGCGCAACGATCGCCAGGGGGACAACGTTTTATCTTGATGCTGCGGAAAATGTGGAGCACAAAGAGGTCAAAGCGGAGCTCTCTTTGGAGGTGACATCCACGGTGAGTTATAACAATTTTGTGACCATGGAAGTGACAGTCAAAGACGAGACCGCAGGGGAATCGAGAAAGAGCGGCAAGGATCTCACGACGAAATTGATGGTCGCGAGTGGCGAGACCATTGTCATCGGGGGAATCTACAAAGAGGATCGGAGCGAAGAGACGTCCGGGATTCCGGTACTGAAAGACATCCCTGTGGTGGGTTGGGCCTTCAAGGCCAGGTCTAACGTCGTTTCAAAGTCAGAGCTGTTGATATTCATTACCCCTACGGTACTTCCTCCTCCGGGGCGGGCTCAGGGGAGGCCGGAGATTTAGGCTGAGACAACAAGAGACAAAGATATTCTTTGCTATGATCAGATTCAAAAACCTCGTTGTCTGTATGTCCTTCTCTCTGTTTGTCACCTGCGTCGGTTGCGCGACGGATAGCGTGAATACCGAGAAGAAGGTCGAGGCATTGCGGGACCTCGGGGCGGCCTTTTACAGCAAGGGGGATCTGAGGTTGGCGCTGGAGAAATTGCAGGAGGCGGAAAAGCTGGACCCAAACAACGCGGAGATCCATCATGAGTTGGGATTGGTGTACAAGGGACTGGCGGTGTATGATCTCTCTCTAAAGCATTTGAACAGGGCCTTGGAGTTGAATCCGGGCTTTTCAGAGGCCCAAAACAATCTGGGTGGAGTCTATTATGAACTGAAGGAGTGGGATCAGGCCATTACGTGTTTCCAGAAGGCCGTGAGTAATCTTCTGTATAAGACACCATACCTGGCCTACGAAAACATGGGACAGGCCTATTATCATAAGGGAGAATATCAGCAGGCCGTAGAGAGCTACAAGAAATCGATTGCTTCCGCGCCCGAATATCCGGGATCCCGTTTGAAGCTGGCACAACTCTACGTCATACTTGAGCGCCATGATGAGGCGGCCGAAGAATTGAAGATGATCATGGAGATTGATCCGGATGGGCGCTATGGCCGTGAGGCGAAAGAGTTGATGCGGGGTATGGAATAGGATTTGTGTGATATGACCCACCGTTTTAGGGTGGTCTGTAATACCTAATTTTAGGAGAACCTTGGATGAAAACAAAACGCAGTCAATTTAACCTCATCACAATTCTTTTGGTTTGTGTCTCTCTTCTCTCGGTCTCATGCGGGGGCGGCTCAGGCAATGGAGGGGGAGGGACCGAACCTGGGGAGACGGCCTCCATCACACTCTCTGTCAGCCCCAGCAGTATTCCCGCGAACGGTGCAAGCTCTCTGACCATTACCGCGACTCTCAGAGACAGCACCGGGGCGGCGGTTGATAGGGGGACGAGTGTCGAATTCAACACCACGCTTGGAACATTTCCCAATGAGAGCACAACCTATTCCGCTTCAACGCCTACTGAGGGCGGGAACGTCACCGTCTCCTTGATTGCTGCCACCACCCAAGGGACTGCGAGGATTACGGCCGAGTCCAACAATATCACCCAGACCATTGATGTGGAATTCACCGTACAGGTGGTGGGGTCGGTCACGGTCATCTCGGGAAGTCCCCAGCTTTTAGCGGACGGCGTATCCCAAACCGAGATTTCAGCCACGGTAAAGGACACCAGCGATCACAACATGCCGGATGGAACAATGGTCTATTTCAGCACGGATTTAGGCACCCTCTCTGCCGACAGCGCCACCACCACCAATGGGCAGGCCGCGGTGACCCTGACCAGTTCCACTCTTGTGGGAACCGCCACCATTACGGCAACGACGGCGTTTGTCTCGGGCGACGCCCAAGTGACCTTTGTCCCCGGAGATGTAGCGGCTATCTCCCTAAAAGCCACGCCCAATAACCTGACAGCGGACGGCCACAGTACGAGCACCATCACGGCCACCGTGACCGATGCGCACGGCAATCTGGTCACAAACGGAAAGTCCATCAGTTTTTCAGTGAGCACAGGGACGGGGACACTCTCGGCCAATACGGCCACCACCGTCAATGGAGTGGCCACCGTAACCTACACGGCCTCTTTCACGGCGCTTATTGAAACCGTGAGGGCCCAGGCCGCCAATGGGACGATGGCCACGGTTGACATCGTATTGATCAACCAGACCGTGGGCTCTGTGAGCGTAAGCGCCGGGAGTTCGGTCATTGTGGCGGATGGCTTTTCCCAAACCATGATCTCAGCCACGATAAAGGACCTCAGCGGGATCAACGTAAGGGACGGAATTATCGTGAGCTTCACCTCCACTGCGGGGACACTCTCATCCCCCTCGGCCACCACCGTCAACGGTGTGGCCACGGTGGCATTGAGGAGTCCGACTAATCTGGGGTTTGCCGAGGTGAGAGCGACGGCGGGCGGTGTGAATGATACGGTCACCGTCAATTTTGTGCCCGGGCCACCTTTCCGACTCACCGTCCTCGCCATACCGGCAACGGTACAGATCCATGGCACGAGCAGTATCGAAGTGATCGTCTACGATCAATACGACAATCCCGTGGCAAATGGAGAGACCCTGACGTTCACCGCGCAATTCGGCACGGTGTCTCCGTTGTTGGCAACGACTTCGGGGGGCATGGCCAGCGTTACCTATACGGCCCCTAGTACTATACCTCCCTATGGCCGTGATACTATCACGGTCCAGGCCACCAATGGCCGACAGGGTATAGGAACAATCACCGTAACCAGACCGTCGGTCACGGGTATCACTCTCACCGCCAATCCCACCGGCCTCCCGGCTGACGGGGCAAGCCAGTCCACCATCACGGCCACGGTCACCGTTTCCGGAGGAGGAAAGACACCTGACGGCATGGTGGTGAACTTTTCCATCACCTCGGGCGGGGGGACGATCACCCCCTCAGCCACGACGTCGAACGGGTCAGCCACGGCTGTCCTCACCAGCGGGACCATAACGGGGACCGCCGTCATTCGGGCGGAAGCAGAGGGCGTCTCCGGAACGATCGCGGTTCAATACACCGCGACACCGGCGAGCCTCTCATTGGGCCTGTCCCAGGCTACGGTAAGGTCGGATAACTCGGACAGTTCAACCATTACGGCGACGGTTCTGGATGCCAACTTCGCGGTGGTAGAGGGGATCACGGTGACATTCACTTCGAACGGCGGGCAGCTTAGCACACCATCCTGTGACACGGATATCCATGGAGAGGCCATCGTTGACTTCTCCTCGGGCACGACGGACCGGAGCAACCGGGTGGTGACCATCACCGCGACGGTGCCGGGACTGCCTTCAGCCCAGATCCCTGTTCAGGTGACAGGGACGACCCTCACTCTTGTAACGAACACCACGAATCTTGAGATCGGGGCCGGGGGAAACAACCAGGCCAACCTGACGATTACGGCGAGGGATGCCGGTTCCGTTCCTATCTACAATGCGACTATCGATATCACATCAAGTCCGTCAGGCATTGTCAGCGTTTCCCCGGCTACGGGGACGACCAATGTCACCGGCCAGATACAGGTGACCGTCACGGCCATGAGCGCGGGTGACGTCACGGTTCGGGCATCGGGCCTGGGGGCCATAGGAACACAAAATTATTCCGTGGGTGTTGTGGGGGATGTCTTTACCATTACAGCCCCCACTGATGATCCTCACAGTGCGAGTACGGGGGGTTCGGTCACCGTGACCGTGAACGCCCCCAGCCCAATAGATGAGGTGCAATTCGCCACGACCCTGGGGGATTGGGATGCTACGGGTCAGCAGGTTAGAAACGTCACGGTTTCAGGTGGTGTGGCTTCCGCCGTCCTCGAGTCCTCTGAAGCAGGGACGGCGAACATCCTGGTCTCTGACGTGGATAACCCTTCAACCTCGGATTCATTAACCGTGCTTTTCTCCGCCCCCTCCAGTGAGGCGGCTAATATTTCACTCCAGGCCAGCGCCACGGTGGTGGCGCCGAGCACAGGGGGTGTCAGCAACTCTGTTAATCTTACCGCGACCGTCAAGAACGCGGGCGGGCAAGTGGTGGGCGGCGCCGCGGTGGCCTTCTCTCTCGTGGACACCACAGGCGGCGGAGAATTCGTCTCCCCGCCTGTCGCCTATACGAACTCCTATGGTATCGCGGAGGGCACATTCACCTCCGGCTCTCTGAGTTCTGATGCGCAAGGGGTCACGGTGATAGCCACAGTCGTCGATACCTCGATCACGGATTCCCTTCAGATCATCATCGGCGGGACCGGCGGGTCCGTGGTCATTGGGATGTCCACCACCCTCTCTTCCATTAATGGAAACACGGCCTACAGTCTTCCCGGGTCTGTGCTGGTCTCTGACTCCAACGGAAATCCCGTGTCCGGGGCCATCGTCACCCTGAATCTTTGGCCCTCCTACTATAGAACCGGTTGTTTTGCAAAGATCGGTGAAGAATGGGCAGTAGGGGACTGCGTGGTCGATCCGGCTTATTATCCCGTTGATGACTGGTTTTTTAAGAATGAGGATGATTGGTATGGGGAGGGGGATGCTCGATACAGGAACCTCGTTTTGGATCCGGGTGAAGACAGGGGCCCTGGCCCTGGAGTCGCTCAGGGTGAGAGTCCAGATGTGCCGAATCCGGACGGCCAGCTTACGCCCCCCCCGGCTGCCGCAGGGTCCATACCCGGGACCGTGGTCACCGATGCGAACGGGGTCGGCCAGTTCAATCTGGTCTATTTGAAGTCATCCGCAATCTGGATTGTTGTGGAGATCACGGCCAGTACGGTCGTCTCCGGAACAGAAAACCAGGGAGAGCTGGAATTCGTGTTGCCCTATGCGGTGGGTGATGAGGAACACCTTCCCAGCGAGTCACCCTACAATTACCTTATCGAGCCCTGATACTCAGGCCGTCTTTAGCTCTGATCAAAGCCCCCTGCAGCAAGCTGGAGGGGGCTTTTTCGTGAAAAAGGCACTTCCACCAGCCGACCGCGCCGCTGTGTTTCATGCGAACGGGCATTTCCTAAGAGACGGGTTATGTCTGGTCTGCCGAGAGGGTTGAAGGAAGGATAAAGGGGCCAACGGATCAGAGATGGTTCAGGATGTCTTTGATCTCTGCCATGGTTCCTACATGCCGATAGGCCTTCAAGGTTTCATTCCTATAAGCGATGAACCGCACACCCGCCCTTCGGGCCGTCTCTTCATCCACGGCGGAGTCCCCCACATAGAGGATACGCTCCGGGCCGACTTGGAAAAAATCCAGGATCTTGAAGAGGGATTCGGGGTGGGGTTTGGATTGCTCCACGTCCAGGGAAGAGACCACCAAATCAAAAAATCCTGTGAGGCCATGAGTCTTCAGCACATCTCCGATGGTGTTGCTTCGATTGGTGGCCACAGCCAGACCAAACCGGGGCTTAAGCCATTCCAGCAGTTCCTTGAGTCCCGGTTCCATGATCATGTCTTGAATGAAGGGGGTGTAATCCACCTCCCATTTGTAGGCCAGGGCTTCATCTTGATAGGGTGTTCCCTGAAAGATATGCTGAATCGATTCATTGGCCGTATGGGAATGGACAAAGTCCATGGCCGCGCCTGTCATGGATGGAAGGCCGAAATGACGAAGCATGTGGTTGTAGTAATGGATATTGGCCTGACGGGAGTCGAACATCACGCCGTCGCAGTCAAAAACGACGGCGCGTATTTTCTGATTGACTGTCATTGTGTGTTTAGTACTCCGAATACCTTGAGCGGTAGGCGATTTCGGCCGGAGTTTCTGTTGGACCTTCATCGTAGTGAAGATCCAGCCAGGTCCTGATCAGACAATAGACGAGCCCGCAACCGACAATGATCAGGGCAAGGTACAGAAAACCCATGAATATGAAGTAATCGGCGATCCATTTCCATTCAAATGATAGAGGAGTCATTCTATTCTCCTTGATTAAGTCCTTATGGAGTTCAGCTCCTTCTCTTTAGGAAACAGGGGGAGATACCTGTAAGAGAGGGAGAAGAGGAGAAATCCGTAACCAATGACCGCCATGGCAATGCCCCATTCCTGCCAGGTGGGCAGATAACTCCAAAACTGATCAAAAGGCATCACCGGAATGGCCAGGGTGACGACGGTAAATACAAAACGGTTAATAACAATTCCCGCGCAGTTGAGCAGGCAGCCGATGATGAGCCATTTCTCGTTTTGCCTGTACTTGGGCGTCATGAGAATGATGGCCGGCAGAATCCCGCAGATGATGATTTCCATGACCAGCAGCCAGATTCCATAGGGTCCTTCTTTGTAGAAATCAAATAGATACAGGCCGGCCTTGGGCGCGATATCAAAGGCCCAGACCAGGGTGTCGGCGATCTTCAGCACGATATACCCGGTGAGTAACCAGCCGCAGATCTTGGCCAGGAGTTGAACGGCGGCCTTGGGGACCAATTTTTTTCCGGTGATGGCCTCGGTCAGTCTGGCGCACAGGATGGTGAAGGCAGGCCCTGAGGCGATGGCGGAGAAGACAAAGAGGAAGAAGGTCGTGGGCCAGATATAAAAATCCCATCGTTCCGCAAAGGGCCGGGCATACATTACGCCGAACATCCCCCCCAAAGATCCTTGGTGAAAAAACGAGAGGAATGTGCCGGTGGCGGCAAAGACCCCCATGATGTGGTGCAGGTTATGGCCGAAGACGCGGAACTCCTTGGTCTCGTCCAGCTTCCTGTTTTTTAGGATGATAGGGACATATTCGACGGCCAAGACACCGAGATAGCAGGTGATGCAGAAAGAGACCTCGGTCAACATGGAATGGACGTTGGCGTGCCAGAAGATGAACCACCCCCGGATGGGCTGCCCGATATCTATCCCCAGCATGGCCACGGCGCCTGAGTAGCAGATAAAACCGATGATGACCGCAGCGTTGATGATATCCCTTAATTCTTTTTTTCCAATAATATAGGTGAGAAATCCCGTGAAAAAAGCGCCCGCTCCCAAGGCGATCACGGAGAGATCGAAGACGATCCAGAGGGCAAAGGCAAAGATATTGCTCATATTGGTCTGATTCAGGGCTTTGAGGAGGACGAGAACCGCGGACAGGCCTCCCCAGGCCAGGAGCGCCAGCCAGGGTAGTGTCCAGAAAAAGAAGGTCTTAGCGGAACACCTCTTTACCCCTTCCGGGATCAATGCTTCATCCATTTCCTCATCCTCCTTACTGAGACATTTGAAAAACACTCCCTTTCGCCCAATCTCATCGTTGGGCTCGAATTCTAATCCTCGAAATACTACAAGGTATTCCTGCGGTTAGAATCCTCGCCCGTCTTGACCTTGAACAAAATAGGGCATTTTTCAAAGGTCTCAGGATGTATTCTTCTTCTTTGCGTCATGCCGGATTCGATAAGCTCGCCCTGTACGTGATACGGGGGCATTCAGCATGACAATGCATTAAGGATATTTAGTCCGACAAATGCTCGACGGGCTCTAGATCTTCAGGTCGATAATTGTCCGCCAGTCTTCTGACCCAGTCCTTGGTAGAGAGATAATAGACTTTGGGTTCTGTTCCCAATCGTTCCAAGAGCCTGAAGGCATTCGGGCCCTTGCTTAATTTTGACACTTTGTGTTCAGGGTTCTTCAAGTCTCCAAAGGTAATGGCCTGGGCCGGGCAGGCTTCCATACAGGCGGTGATGTATTCCCCTTCTTCAAGCTCCCTGCGGCCTTCGCCATAGGCCTTGGTCTTTGCCCTCATGAGACGGTGGTGACAGAAAGAGCATTTTTCCACCACTCCCCGCATGCGGGGGGAGACCTCGGGGGAAAGCCCGCGCTCCATGCCCTCGGAAAAGGGCTTGATCAGGCCGTAGCCGTCCCACCAGTTAAAATACCTGGCATGATAGGGACAGGCAGCCTGACAGTACCTGCATCCTATGCAGCGGGTATAGATCTGACTGACGATCCCCGTCTCCGGATCCATGTCCGTCGCAGAGGCGGGGCACACGGAGACACAGGGGGTGTGATGGTCGCAGTGCATGCAGGGTCTTGGGAAATAGCTGACTTCGGTGTGGGGGAATGGTTTGCCGTTAGTGATCTTGAAAAGCTGCATCCAGGAGATATTCCGTCCCTTATCCGATTCATCGGTCCGGACGGTCACATTGTTTTCAGAGGCGCAGGCGACCATACAGGTCCCGCACCCGGTACATTTGTCCAGATCAATGACCATTCCATACTTATGTTTCCCTTGTTCATGACCCTTTGCCATCATCTGCTCCACCTAAAAGAATAACGATCATGTAACAAATTACACTTTTCTGATTCGCACGCGCGTCTCCCACCAGACCGCCTCTCCGCTCAAGGGGTCTTTTCCTCTTTCTATGATCTGGTTGGGATTGACCCCTTGACCCCTTTGATAGGCGTCATAGGCCGTATGTCCAAGCCCCATGGGCAGAAAGACCACGCCGGGCATAGCCCCGTCAAAGGGACTGACCCGGACCCTAAGTTCTCCCTGGTGTGATTCAACAATGATTCGGTCCCCCTGAGTCAGCCCGTATTCGGCTGCCGTCTCCGGGTTGATTTCTGCAAAAGACTCATCCTTCCTCAATTGATCGGCGAAGAGGGTCTTCTTCAAGTAAGGGGGATTGGGCACCCAGCCGCTGGAGAGGTTGATCAGTTCGTAAGGTATCATGCGCAGGGGATATGTCTCTTTATCACCCCCTGTGTCAGGCGTCTCGTAATGGGGGATGAAGGCCTCATCTCCTTTGACCGTGATCCCCATCTCCTTCAAGGCCGACTCTAGGGAGCCTCCGGATTCCTCGGCCAACCTCTTCACGGCCAGTTCTATTTCCGAGCTGAAGAATTCGAATTTGCCTGTGGGGGTCTGAAAGGGCATGTCTTGACCTTGAAGGCGCGGCGGTCGATACCAGAAACCTGAAGACTTGATCTTCCCCCACATCTTGTCAAAGGATGTATCTTCCTTTTTGATCTCTCCCGACCCCGCGATCTCCTTCCATGTGGGCCGAGATTTGTCATAGCTTGTTAATCCACCCTCTTCGAACTTAAACAACCCCTGGGCCCTCGCCTTGACCGAGGCCTCAAAGTCCTTCCACGGAAAGGCTGAACCCACAGACCCTCCCAGGGCCTTGGCCACCTGAATGATGACGTCTCCGGAGTGCCGGGTGTCGTAAAGGGGGTCCACCACCGGTCGTGAGAGGGCATAAAGGGGATATTGAAGACCGGGGGGGTAGACCGTGTCATCCATTTTTTCCAGATAGGTATGATCCGGCAGGATCAGATCGGCCATCAAGGCGGTCTCATCCCGATAAGGCGTAAAACTCACGATATAAGGGATCCTTTTCAGGCAATGGTTGAATCTGCCGCCGTCAGGAAGGGTGTAGGCCGGGTTCCCTGAAAAAACGAGAAGGGTGTCTACCGGAGAGTCCTGACCATCAAGAACCGCCCCTGTGAAGTGATGGATCAGGGATCGGCTGAAGGGATACCTTCCTGTTCCTGCCTGATCCAGACGGGTCTTTCCCAGACCCATCTGAGCGATGGCGTCCGGCTCCGGCTCCGGCCAGGGACTCAGGGGGAGGGGATCAAGGACCAGGACACCGCCCGGTCTGTTGATGCCGCCCTTTAGGGCGTTCAAACTCTGAACCGCCATATATTCCAGGAGGCTCCCGTTCAGAGTCCCTTTTCCCTTCCCGCACACCGCGACGGGCGCCTTGGCTTGGGCAAAGGCCTTTGCAAGGGAGAATATCTTTCTTGCCTCTACTCCGGTGATCTCCTCCACCTCTCTGGGTGAGTATTTTTCCAACACAATGTCTTTAAACCCTTGGTGATCCTGGCCATCGGCCGACGTCCAGCCTTCAAAACCAAAGGTGTAATTCTGGACGAACCGGGTGTCATAGAGACCCTGCTTGATGATCACATAGGCCATCCCCAGGGCGAGGGCGGCCTCGGTTCCCGGCAGAGGGGCCACCCATTGATCCGCCTTGGAAGCCGTGTTGGAGGCCCTGGATTCAATCTGCACGATCCTGGTCTTTCCCTTGAGCGGGGCATCTCGCCAGATCCCCCAGGCATGGAGCATCCGGCCTGGTGATCCCCAGCCTTCTATGAGACCGGCGCCAAAACTCAAGATAAAGTCGGCGTTTTCCAGGTCATAGGCCACAGGTCCCATGTTGCCCATCATCACGCTATTGGCCATTTCAAAGGTCTCTTCCGCCGAAGGGATTCTCACATAGTTTGGGCTTCCCACAGCCTTGAGCAGCCGCTGGATCAAGAGGGCCATGGAGGAGCCTATGGGATAACCATCCACAGCGGCCAGGGACTCCGGTCTATTCTCTTGTCTCAAGCCCATCAATCGGTCGGAGAGTTCTTTGAGGGCCTCCTCCCAGGAGAGATCCTTAAATAGGCCGGATCCTCTTGGGCCGACGCGTTTCATGGGGCCGGTAAAACGGTTATTTTCATTGTAGAGGAGCTGAAGGCCTGCTGCGCCCAAAGGACAGATCCCCCCGGGATTGACTGGATAATCGGTCCGTCCCTCGATCTTGACCGGACGGTTATGCACCTTGCGCACCTCGATGCCGCAGGCTCCAGGACACAGGCGGCACACGGACCTCTCATGGGAGAACTCACCCACAGGCGGAACAGGTACCCATGGCCAGTTCTGCGTCCAGATGGCGATGTCATCCATCAGCTTCCAGGGCAAAGGCGTGAGATGGATTCCTGCCGCCCCACCGACCAAGAGTTTGACGAAGTTCCTTCGGTTGAACGCGATCTTCTCCAATAGGTCTTTTATGTTGAATGCCATGGTTTCTTTCCGTATTAATTTAAGTTCATGAAAAGCACTCAAGCTAGGGCCAAGAGATCTCTTTTCGAGGTTTTAACCCAATAGGAAGATTCGGGCTTAGGGCTCAAAGCTTAAGGTAAAGCCATTCCTTTCTTGCGCCATGCACCGTATGCCTTGTGCCTTTTCTTTATTTATGACAGACAAAGCAGGCATTTTTCTCTGGAACGCCCGATTTCATGTGACAATCCGCGCAGTCATCCATCTTCATGCGGTCCCAGGGGTTCTTCTTCAACCCCGCGATGTTTTTGCCCCATATATCGATGCTATACCCGGTCAGACGGTTTTTCTTATACGCTCGAAGCCCTTCACTTTTTCCATGATCCCCGTGGCAGGTCTTGCACGCGATCTCCCCCATCATCACATGGGCAATATGGGAAAAGTAGACGCAATCGGGCTGTCTGGAATAGGCCAGCCATGGGACCTCCTTTCCGTCGGCCACATATTCAGCCAAAAATTTCTCTTCTTCCGGGTCTTCCCCCATGGCTGATTCCGGATCATCGTGACATTCCATGCACCCTTCCAGTTTTGGCAGGCCGGAAAAGGTCCCGTCATCCCGAAAGGGATGACAGTAGAGGCAGGTCTCAAGCTCGGTATTCTCCTCGATGATGTCAGGGTCTGTGTGCAGGGCGTGGCTGAAATTGATGGGCTGCGGCTGCGCGGAATAGAGGACCAATGGAAAGAGAATCCAGCCCACGATCAAGGCGGGGACAAGACCGGCCAGAAAATAGATCAAGCCACTCCGCAGGGGATAGGTGATCACCTCCGCGTAGAAGGAGACAAGGAAGTCCCAGAGAAAGAAGAGCCTTCGGTCCTTTGAAGACTGCTTAGAGGGGGAGGTTTGATTTGGCATAAGAGTCATCCTCTTGCAGGTTTTGAGGTTAACGGGTCGAGGCCTTTGAAAAACGCCCCCTTTTGCACAATCTTTGCGTCAGGCTCAAATCTTAATCCTCGAAATACTAAAGGTATTCCTGCGGTTAGGATTTTCGCCTTTCTTAACCTCGAACAAAATTGCGCATTTTTCAAAGGTCTCGGGCCTTAATAGTATAGACCTAGGGTTTTGCGTGCGTATTTACCTATGGGACCCCCCTTTTTGTCAAGAAAAAACCCATCTATTCATGCGAATAATCAGGGGGTAAAAGCCTGCCTAATATACCCTTCTCATTCTCTTACGGCGCCTCTTGGCGGCTTTCGCGCGTTTCTTCTTCTTCTGAACAGAGGGCTTGTCATAAAACCGCCGCTCTTTGATCTCCGAAAAAAAACCTTCCTTGGTCAATTTCTTCTTGAGATCTCTGAGTGCCTTTTCTATTTGATTATCATGAACCGTTACTTTCATATTCTCATCTCTCCCAATTCCAATAGGGAATATGTTTTTCATTTCCCATGGAGAAAATTCGTTTAACAAAAAAAGGCATCTCAAAACGCCTTGGAGATGCCTTTCTATTCAAACAAATAAGGGGGTTTTCGTAAGGATTACACCATTAGACCACACCTCCCCATGCCACTTGAAGCAGCATTTCCAAAGCTTGGCTATTATTTGTAGGGCCGAAAGCCCTCATTGACATCACCCCCTTCTCTTATCCATCCAGCGAGACCTTTGAAAAACGCCCCATTTTGCCCAATCTCGGCGCCAGGCTCAAATTATAATCATCGAAATACTTCAAGGTATTCCTGTGGTTAAAATTTTCGCCTTTCTTGACCTTGAACAAAATTGAGCATTTTTCAAAAGTCTGCCGGAGACTCTCCATCCACAAGACTGAATTGGTGAAAAGTCCTTAGTGCAGCGTTTTTGTCCCGCAATAGGTGGTTTTGGCGGGACAAAAAATATAATTTATATAATTTCTATTGGATTTGTCAACACAAATTCTCATTCGTATCGGATCAGTTTAGCAATGGCCTCGATATGAAAGGTCTGGGGAAACATATCCACCGGCTGGATCTCAGCGATATGATAACCCTGCCGCATCTGAGCGAGATCCCTGGCCATGGTGGCGGGATTGCAGGATACATAGATGATCTTCTCTGTCCCCAGTGCCATGATCTTTGCCAGGAGGTCCCTATGTATGCCTGCCCTTGGCGGATCTATGATCAGGACCTCTGGTTTCATTCGCAGCTCAGAGAGCCTTTCCCTGATATCTCCACAAATAAATCGACAATTCCGCACCTCATTTGAAGCGCAATTCCTCTTGGCATCGAGAACGGCGCTTTCCGAGATTTCCATTCCAATGATGGTCTCTGCCTGTTTTGACAAGAAGATTGGAATCGTCCCTGTGCCGCTGTAGAGATCGAGCACCATCTCCGTCCCATTCAGCCCTGCGAAGGCCCTGACCTTTTCATAGAGCGTTTCAGCACCGATGGCATTGGTCTGAAAGAATGAGTTGGCAGAGATCTGAAAGCTGAAGGGGCCTAACCTGTCTTGAATGGTCCCTGGCCCGCGGAGGACGATTTCTTTTTCCCCCACGGCGACAGCGGCCTTTCCCGCGGTGATATTGTTGACCACCGTCCTAATGTTATTGATCTTCCGGCACAAGGCCTCGGCCAGGGGCTCCAACACATCCCGCCTTTCCTCAGAGGTGACCAGATTGACCATCCATTCATCAAAGTGCGTGGAATAGCGAAGGGTGAGAAATCGCCAGAAACCCTTATGGTTTTTCAGACCATAAGCCGGAATGTTGCTTTTTTCCGCATATTTTGCAACTTCCCGAAGGATTTGGTTCCCTGTTTCATGCTGCAGGAGACAGTCCTCCACGTGGATGACCCTATGAAACGTACCCGGCACATGGAGTCCCAGGGCAAATCCCAGGTCTTTCTTCTGGTCCTCTGTTTCATGGGGGAGAAACCAGCGGCGGTCGGAAAAGGAGAATTCCATCTTGTTTCGGTAATGATAAGGGTTCTTGGAGGGAATGACGTCATGAACGAGAACATCGGGAAAGGCCCCAATGCGGGCCATGGCCTCTTTGACGTGCAATTTTTTATAGGCCAGTTGACATTCGTACCTCACCTGTTGCCACTGACATCCCCCGCAAAATCCGTAGTAGGGGCATGGGGCCTGAATCCGGTCCTTGGAGGGCTCCAGGAGATCAGTGATGCGGGCCTCGGCATAATCCTTTTTTCTTTTAACCACTTGCACTCTGACCCAATCCCCCGGGACCGCATATTTGACAAATATCACCAGCCCCTCAAGGCGACCGACACCCTGGCCGCCATAGGCCATGTTTTCTATTTTGAGTTCGATAAAAGAGCCTTTCCGTAGTGTCATGATCAGGCATATTAGCACGCAGTGGTTTTCAATGCCACTGTCTGGCCCATAACCTGGGTTTTTCAGAGAGGCCCAAATAACTGTAAACTTATTTTACAATTGATTACTTATTTTACAGAAAACGAACCTTAAAAACCCTACTTTAAACCCCATGAACTGCCATTTTTAATCGTATTATCGGATAGATACCATACTGTCTTCCTCCATGGCATAGCTCTTGCTCCTATCATACGTGACATCATTATTATTATCAGACCCTTTTCAGAGAGAAATCATGAAAGCTCTTGCTCGATCAATAAGGAATGTATCCGGCTTCACAATGGTGGAGGTCATGGTCGTTGTCAGCATGATCGGGATCTTAGCTGCCGTCGCTATCCCCGCCTTTTCCTCCTGGTGGCCCGATTACCGGCTCAGGAGTGCGGCCAGGGACCTCTACTCCAACCTTCAACGGGCCAAAATGGGGGCCATCAAAAACAACACCCAGTGGAGAGTCTATTTTGACGGCAATGTCTCTCCAGGACGGTATTTCCTGTTATCCGGCGACGGAGGTGACGGTTGGGACCAACCGACGACCCTGGGGGGTACGGATGTGGTTGAAATGACATTCAATCTTTTAGCTTATCCGGGTGTGGATTACGGCAATGGGGATGCCGCAAGCCAAATAGATGGGGGATCATTCGGCTCGGCTATCGATTATAACATCGTCGCTGGAAACCCTGCGCCCCCTGCGACCAACTTCACATCCAGGGGAACGGTCAATCTCTTCGGCTATGTCTATCTATCCAATAGAAATGGAACCTGCTATGCCGTGGGAACTCCGAGCCCCGCAGGCGTTATCGACTTGAGACGGTGGAATAACGGAATCTGGCAATGATCAATTAAGTAGAGGATTGAAAGATGAGAAAGGATGAAGGATTTACCATGGTGGAGCTTCTTGTCGCGGTGTTCGTTGCGGGAATCGTCATGGCCGGGGTCTATTCGGCCTACCACTCGCAGCAAAAAGCCTACATGGCCCAGGAACAGCTTGCCGAGTTGCAGCAGAATCTTCGGTCCGCCATGTTTTATATGGCCAGGGAGATCAGAATGGCGGGCTGTAACCCTAGAGGCTCGGCGGATGACGCGGGATTTCAAGTCATCGGGGCTGATAACGTGTCTTTCTCCATGGATACCCGGGGGCAATTCGCCACTTCGCCGCCTGACGGGGATACCGCGGATGCCAATGAGAGCATTAGGTACAGTCTATGGGATTGGAACGCCGACGGGACAACCGACCTGATGCGTGATACTCCCCCGACCGGAAACGCGGCTATGGCTGAGAACATCGATGCCCTCGATTTTGTCTATTTGGACGCGGATGAAAATGTGACAGTCGACCGCCTCGCGGTGAGGTCCGTTCAGATCACCCTTGTGGCCCGAACCGGCAGGCGCGATCTGGGATTTGTGGACACAGCGGCCTACACCAACCTACAGGGGACGACCATTCTGGCCGCCCAAAATGACAATTTTCGCAGAAGGGCGTTGTCGACGCATGTTAGGTGCCGAAACATGGGACTTCATTAGGAGATAAGGGAGCATGAAAAGAGATCAGGACAGGGGGCCAAAACAAAGACAGGGAGGATTCACCCTCATTGAGGTCATGGTGGCCATCGCCATTCTGAGCTTCGGCATTCTGGCCGTCGCGACCATGCAGACCACAGCCATGCGGGCCAACTACAGGGGGTACCGTCTGACGGAAGCCATAACCCTGGCTCAGGACCGGATCGAGTATCTGACCACCCAACCCTTCGATAACCTCGTGGAAGGTGATGATCAGGCCGACCCGGACCCGGCTGATCCTCGCCCGGAAATCACCTACGATGTGGAAGCGATTCCCGGGGTGGCGACGGGGTGGCTGATCACCGTGAAGGTTCAGTTTCAAGGACAAAGAGACAGGCAGATCAAGTTTATCAGAATCCCATTGAAAGGGGCCTAACATGAAACAAGAATCCCAATTACGGAATGAGGATGGGACCGTCCTGGTCGTTGCCCTGATGATGTTGGTCTTACTCACCCTCCTGGGCATTTCCATATCGAGCACATCCGAGGTGGAACTGCAGATCGCTGGGAATGAAATGCGGTATAAAGAGAACCTCTATAGGGCCGATGCCGCGGCCATGGCCTGCGCCCAGATCATGGAGGAGACCACAACGATCGATATGATCATTCAAAATGATTATATCATTCCCTTTACGACCGGGCAGACCATGGAGAGCCAGGGCTGGGTTTACAATGACAATTTCTGGGACGGGAACGTGATAGTCGGAACAGATACTCTCACGCCCGGAACGGTAGACGCCGTTTTAGACCCTGATGGGAATTCACGTTACGTGGCCGTATATGCGGGGGTCCCTCCGGGGGAGGATTTTGAGAGCGGCCTGCGCGAATTCACCATATTCGGGCGGTCTACCGGAATACAGGGTTCCCGGAGCATCATCAGAATGGGTTACCGCAGGGTGGGCGGGATTGCTGAGTAACACCGACGCCTTTTCCCGCGCAAGCAAAAGAAAGCAAAATCATGAGGAGAAAAGACATGTTTCCGACTCCAATATATAAGACACACGCTTCAGCGAAAAAAGCAAGAAAGGGATGGGCCCTTTCAGCAGAGATGACTATTAGAAGACTGAAGGTATGGTGCATCCTTGTGGCGGCTTTCGCCATGATCGGCACTGCAGGTCAGGCAGTCGCGCAGACTGCTCCTACTATTGTCAGTGTGATAACGACGCCTCTTCCTGGGAATGAAGGAGACACGGTCACTGTCACGATTACTATTTCAGATCCCGACAGTGTGCAATGGTATTACTATGTGGATTTTCTAGGTGATGGATCTTGGCTTGGTGATCATGGCTCTTGGTCTAACAACACTACAGAGATCTTCACATGGACCTATAATGATGACTTCAACAAGGTAATCAATGTGGCGGTATATGATGATGTATTACCTTTACCCGTTTATAGTAATACCCCTGTGACCATCAGCAACGTAGCGCCGACTATTTTGAGTGTCGTAAATAACTGTCCACAAGATGAAGACAATCCGGTAACCGTAACCATCCAGATAACCGATCCGGGGACCGCAGACACATGGAACTATTATGCGGACTGGAACGATGATGGGGACTATGGCGATACGGATGAGTCCATGATCGGTTCTTCCAACACTTCGGAGGTATTATCTCACACCTATGATAACGGTTTCAACCAGACCATCAATGTGATGGTTGAGGATGATGATGGCGGACAGATTTTAGGTTCTACCAGCATTACGGTGAATGACGTCAACGATCCGCCTGTGGCGGATGATGAGTCTTTTACGGTGGCGGAGGGGGGCACTGCGACAGAGGCGGATTTGGACGCGGGGACGGGCCTGCTGGCCGGAGATACGGACGTTGACCTGCCTGGTGACACTCTGACAGTAAACACAACGCCTGTGACCCCGCCGACTAACGGGGCATTAACGCTTAACGCAGACGGTACATTCAGTTATGTCCATGACGGCACTGAGACCACCACGGATTCTTTTGAGTATGAAGTGAGTGACGGTAACGGCGGCACG
>JAFGFY010000033.1 GCA_016930795.1 Deltaproteobacteria bacterium | reverse complement strand
TTACACGATGTGTATCGGATCAATCTCACAACAGGGAAAAGGACCCTGATGCGTCAGAACAATGAGAATATCGCCGGCTGGATGACCGATCAAAAGGGAATTTTGCGGCTGGGCATTCGCCTGACCCCGGATGGCGGGACGGAGATATTGAAAGTGGATGGGGATAACCTCATATCGATCTACTCGGTCAATTCCGAGGAATCAGCCAGCCCGATCCGTTTCACGGCGGATGGAAATAAATTCTATATGGCCACAAACAAGGGTGATGGGGTTGATAAGAGCCAATTGGAGCTGTTTGATCTTTCAACCGGAAAGTCCGAATTTGTTGAAAAGGATCCCCTGGATGAGGTGGACTTTGGCGGCGTCCTTTTCTCCGATCTGACCGATAAGATGCTCGTAACCTATTATGTGGGGGACAGGCTTCGGCTCTATTTTAAGGACAAATCCTTTGAAGAAGATTTCAACATACTCCTGAAGCAGATCGGCGAAGGGAATATAGGGATGTCCAGTATGACCAGGGATGAACAGGTTTGGGTCGTCTCGATCTCCCGGGATGTAGACCCGGGGTCCGTTTACATCTTTGATTGCGAGAAGGATACGGCTGAACTGCTCTATCGTCAAAGGCCTGATTTGCCCTCTGAGCATCTGGCCGAGATGAAGCCGGTCCGGTATCAGGCCCGGGACGGTTTGACGATCCCCGCATACCTGACCCTGCCAAAGGGGGTCCCCGCGAAAAACCTGCCCGCGGTGATCTACGTCCATGGCGGTCCATGGGGGCGGGATAGTTGGGGGTACCATCCCATAGCCCAGTTCCTTGCCAATCGCGGATATGCGGTGCTCATGCTCAACTTCCGGGGATCGGACGGGTTCGGAAAAAGATTCCTCAATGCGGGAAATAAGCAATGGGGAACAGGAGGCATGCAGCATGATATCACCGATGGCGTTCAATACCTGATCTGGGAAGGGATAGCTGATCCGGAACGTATCGCTATCAGCGGCGGTTCTTATGGCGGGTATGCCACACTGGCCGGGCTCGCGTTTACCCCGAATCTCTACGCTGCGGGCTTCGATGTCGTGGGACCGTCAAACATTATCACCCTCTTGAAATCGATCCCCCCATACTGGGCGCCAATGAAGAAGATATTTTCCGTCAGGGTAGGGGATATGGATGATCCGAAAGAGATGGAGATGCTGGAAAAACAATCCCCTCTGAATTCCGCGAAACAGATTACTGCGCCGCTTTATGTCGTACAGGGCGCCAATGATCCAAGGGTGAAGAAGGCGGAATCGGACCAGATTGTTGTCGCCCTGCGCGAACTGGGACGGGATGTTGAATACATGGTCGCGCCGGACGAAGGCCACGGCTTCGCCGGAAAGGAGAACCGCCTGGCCATGTACACGGCCATGGAGAAATTCCTTGCGAAACACATCGGCGGCCGCGACCAAAAGGATGTGCGCGAGGCCATAAAAGAGCGACTGGATTCTATCACTGTGGACGTAAGTACTGTGGAACTGCCTGAACAAAAAGGGCAAATCGCACCAACTGCAGAGGCGCTCGTGTTTAATCCGGATCTAATAAAAGATACCACATTGACATATGCTACTAATATTGAAACACAGGGCCAGAAACTGGTTGTGGATGTTGCCTGTAAAACATCTCACGAGACCCGCGAAGGGAAACCATTAATTCGGGCCGTGATTACAAGTTCCGGGGCAACAGGAGCCAGTGCAACCACGATTGATTTTGATGCCGGCACCCTCATGCCGCTCTATCAGCATATTACACAGGGAACGGCTAAAGTGGAATTGGATTTTTCTGCCCAAGGGGTCACTGGCAAGATATCTATGGGAGCCCAGGATATTCCGGTGAATGTAAAATCCGATTATCATGTATTTCCGTCCGAATGGGGAACCATGATTCCGGTTTCCACGCTTGTGTTAGAAGCAGGGTACTTAGCGGCAATACATCAATTCGATTTAACGACGATGTCTGCGAAAGCGATGATTGTGAAGGTCGAGGGAACAGAAAAATTGACAGTCAAGGCCGGAACATTTGATTCGTACAAGGGCCAACTGGTACCCGTCGAAGGTGAAGGGGGTGGTACTTTCTGGATTGATACAAAGACCCGGAATATACTGAAAATCGAGGCTAAACTGCCTTCGATGGCGGGTGGGGGATCAGTTATTACTGAATTGGTGAAGTGAAGATACTTAGGGACCTGGAACGTCATGGTAAGGTTCCAGGTCTTTGATTCGAGATGTGGATGACATTCTGATAGCGGATTGATTTATATGAAGCCCCTGGGTTCAAACCGCTTTTGATGGCAAAAAGCCCGTTTTTGGGTGGTGATGTTTGTATACGATGGACTATCAATCATCTGCTGGAGGGGACGGTTTAATAGCCACGCTGGACCTGATCAGTGCGCCATGCGTCCGCATATATGATCTCATTCATATTCTAAAAAAGCAACGGTTAGGAATATGAAAGAGACGATAGAATATGTAACCCATGATATCAGACATCCGCAAACAGCTTAAAAAGAGCAGTGAAAAGACGGCGCACTCCCGCCAGTCACTCCGAAAAGACTTCACCACCTTTCATCAGTTCAATTTCACGGTCGTTTTTTCAACCACAAATTCTTGTGAGGGGCCCAAAAATGTTTTGGTGTCAAAACAGCTGACGTAAAGAAAATGAGTAAAGAGAATTACACTCTCATAAAAGATAAGAGCAAAAAGGATATCTTTGAAATAGCCGATAGACTGCTCGTTGATGAAGATGGCTTGGTCCAGGGATGAAAAGAGTCGCGATGGGAAAAGAAGTAGGGATTCTGCACACCCTAAAAACTGAAGCGCAATGAAGCGTATGCATTGGTGTTTTTCTTGAACTGACCGAAGAAAGTGTGATCATCAGAGCCGAAAAAGATATTTCCGCCTATTTCCACGGTCCACTGATCGTTGATGCTGTAATTCACGTTGGGACGCGTATATCCATCCGCATCAGATGGGGAATAATAGGTGAAGAAGGAGAGAGTCAGGTTCTGATTCATCAATAGCTTGGTGAGTCTTAGTGTCAGCACATGCCGATACTCGTCTTTCTTGTTCATTCCGTCGGGAAGATGGCGTTCGTATTCTTCATAATCCTGCATGTATTCCAGGTAGTACTGAATACCCCCTGTGAAATCCTGTGACAACTCCCTTTCAAAGCCGACCAAGAAACGGAACTCACTATTTCGAATATTGGGGTTGTTCCCTGACCCGTCATTCCGGGAATCATAGTACCCAAGCTCAAGGTGTCCGATTCCACCCCACAACGCATCTCTGATGCTCGCGCTGAAGATGGATAACTCCGGATAGATGAGGACAGGGGACAGGAGGTTTACTCCTTCGGGGGTCTGCCAGAATCCATAATAGCCATACAGGGCTAGCTCCGTCCCTTCAAGATTCTTGGTCAGACGGAGAGCGTATTCGCTGTCCGTTCCAAAGTCGTCGGGTCTATGATCATGGAATATAGAATCGCGGCCCGCGATCCTCCCCAGCATAGGGTTCCAGTAAGAGAGCCTGGAGCCATCGACGTAGACTGAACCGTTGAACTTCGGGATATAGACCAGGTCCACGTTGAAAAGATCAAAGAATAGGCTGATGCGAGCCGCGTCCGAAGGGGCCTTCAAATACTCAGTGTCTCGGCCGACAAAAAAGGAGACCCAATCCTTGGGAAAGGAATCCGCGACAAAAAGAAGATCCCCGGTCCCCCAGGTCAGAATCTGCCTCCCCAACTTGACATCCATGATATCCAAAGGAGAAAAGGAGAGATTGAGGTCTCTCAAGTCAACATCCACTTCTTCGCTGACCAGATCCCCCAGGAGGTCAAATTTGATCTTCAACTCTACCAGTTCGAAGTCTCTTGATAGGTCCGTCTGTAACCGCATCTCGCCGATTGAGGCGTCTTTCTCATGAGGATCATCCCGCAACCGCAGGCCGCCGCGAGCCTCCAGGAATCCGTAGGCGTCAATTCCATATCTATCATATAGAAGGTCTTTGAAGTCCTCGAGGCCATCGGCCCATGCAGGCAAAAACAGAGGAAGGATCAACCCAATGAATGATATGAGAAAGATGAGTCGTTTTTTTTTCATTAAGTTCGTCTATTTGCTGGTTTATTATCTGGCTTCACGAGGGGGTCTGCGCAGATATCGCTCCGTGAAGATATTCTCGTCCAATCCTATGTTGTATTCGATATCCATGAACTTGGATACGGTCTCCCCGCCCTCTGCGAGATCGCGGACCCTTGATTTGGTCACCGTAGGAAACCCTTGAATCTCCATGACCTCAAGGGCCTCAACCTCTCTGTATTTATTCCCTGACTTGTCCACATACTCCGCTTTCATAGGCATATAGGTATTCTTGTCAATCCATACCGTATAGGACGCGAATTCCACATTGCCAGGGTTTTTAGGGATATTTTTGATCACAAAATACTCGTCGGTCACCTCGACGATTTCGTGTGAATCCTCGGCGACCCCCCTGCCTGAGACATCCTCATAAAAGAAGTGAGATCCGACGAAACTGGTTCGTTTATCCGAGGCGGCAATCCTCTTGACAAGATCAAGGGCGGGCAGATAGAGCCAGCGATCGTCATCCCGATCAATATGTTTGTGGACCAGGAAGGCCATCTTTCGGACATCGCTGGGCTTCTGAAAGTAGACATAGAAGAATTGTTCTCCGCCATCCGATACATCATGTCTTAATATGTTGAACTCCCGTTCTCTTGCTCGTCCCTGGGCATCGGTAATGGTCATCATAACCTTTGACCTGCCATCATCGCCCGCGTAATAGGCGGCCTTGTTGGTTCGATCGATAATCTCATCAACAGAGGGAGTCTCCTGAGCGTGCACTGAGAGGCCCAAAACAAAAAAGCCAGCGACTATTAACAGAATCTTCATGATTTTCATGTCTTAACTCCTTTCAATTTCCTAAACAACATGGATTGAAGAATGGTTATCAAGGAGGGCAGAATCAACAACGTTCCAATCCCGGAGAGGGCCATGATACTTGCCAGGAAAACACCCACGGTGATGTAAGGGACGAGTGGTGCGGCCAGAAGAGGGGTGAATCCAACGGCGATGACGATGACGTTTCGGGCGATAGCCCTGCCGGGTTCTTCGAACATCTCTTTTATCGCCGCCTCCCAAGTTCCCGTCTTTGAAAAAACCATACGTGAGCGCTCCAGAAAATGTATGGCAAAATCGATGGCCATACCGAGGGTTAGAGAGGATAGGACCGCCACAGGCATGTCATAGTCCTTACCCACCATACCGATAATCCCATAAATGAGGGCAATGGTCACCGATAACGGCACCATGGCGATTAGCCCCCAGGAAGGGGATTGAAAGAGGAAGGTCATCAGGACCAATACTACGACAAAGCTCCCTAAAAAGGATTTCAGCATACCGGTGACCATTTTGTCCTGCCAGACGATATTGAGATAGGTCAATCCTGCCCATTTGTGGGAAAGGGCGACGGGCGGCGGATTGGAAACCATGAATTCATTCACGGACCTGACAACCGCCTCCATGTCTTTGTTATCTCCTGTCTTCATCTGGATCCAGATATTGGCCTTTTGATAATCCGGTGTGACAAGGTGAAAGAGATCATTGGGCTTGTGGCTGTTCTGATACGAAATCAGACACTGGGCCACTGCCGGCACGGAATCAGGAACCCTGTAATAATCGGGATTCCCCTCAAAAAGCTCCTGATGAACCTTTTTGACCACGTTAGTGATGGAGTTACTCTTTCCTACGACGCCTGATGTCAATAGGTGGTCTTGAAGGGTGTCAACATAGTAAAGGACATCAGGCCGCTTAAAGACCTGCCCTCTGTTTTCCAGCCTGCCGAGGATATCCAGGACCTCAGACCAGGCGTCATACTCGTCATTATCAGCCAGATCCTGCTTTCCTTCCCATGTTTCCATCAGGGAGTCAATGAGCTGATCCATGGATATGTCGTCCTTGATCAATCTATTGAGAGACTCCAGGGCCTCAGGGATCACTAGGGGGGAAGAGAGGGTACCTGACAACTCATGAATTTCATCCTTTATCCATTTGACGGTCATATCGGTGGTCATTTCCTGTTCCGAGCTTTCCAGGATGAGGTAGGCCTCGTAGGTGCCGCCAAAGTGACGATTGAGAACAGTATCCGCCTCTCTTATGGGATGATTTTTCTTGAACCATTTAACCGGATTGTCATTAATCCGGATCTGAGTGATACCGTAGACGGCGATGAGGAGGGTGATGAAGGTCAGAGAGATGATGAGCTTTGCATGACGGTAAGTGAACCCTGAAAGGTAGCGCAAAAAACGGGATATCATGGACCCTCTCCCATCCTTCTTGATCTGTTTTGGAACACCCATACCGGCCAATCCTTTTTCACTGAGCATCATCACATAGGCAGGTATGAAAAAGATGGTGAGGAGCCAGGCCAGCATAATACCGAAAGCCACAAAAACGCCAAAAACCTGTACCGGCGGAATGGGGGTCAGGGCCAGAGAAGCAAAGCCTGCTGAAGACGTCAGGGAGGTAAAGAGCATGGGTCTGAATAGCTCGTCCATGGCATGTTCAATGGTTTGCTTACGGTTGTGGTTTTCTTTATAGGCATCATAGAATTCACTCAGAATGTGGATGCTGTCTACCACGGCGATGGGCATGAGAAAAATGGGAATCATGGAACTCATGATGTGCAGTGTATTGCCCGTACCGATCAAGAGTCCCATGGTACAAATGACGGATACTATGGCGATGATCATGGGGGAGATGATCAATTTCACTTTTTTGAAAAAGATCAGCATGAGGACAAAGATGGCCAGCATGGCAAGGGGAGCGGAAACAGCCATCTGGACAAACATCTCCACCCCAAATGTGTCTTCTGCAACAGGCAACCCGGTGCAATAAAAATGATCCCCGTTTGACTTATCAAGGGTCTCGATTTTTTCTATCAAACGCTTTCTGACATCATAAGCAAAGTCTTTGGCCGTGATGGGGATATAGATGCCGATGGCCTTCCCATCCTCTGAGACCAAGGTCCCTTTGAGAAGGGGATTGTCCATAGCGCTATTTCGGATCTTGATCGCCCCTTCTTGCGTCTCGGGCGCTTCTTTCATCAACCATTCGAAGCGTACCTGTCCGAGGCCGGCCTGTTCGATGGTATCCACATTACCTGGTGCGATCAGGTTTCTTGTCACCACACGCCTATCCGGATCGTCTGGATCGGAGAGGCCCCAAACAAATTCGGTCAACTCCTGGACATGTTTCAAAGTGACAGGGTTGAAGACCCCTTCCGGGTGTTCTTCATTGACAATACCCAAAACCACCACGTCATTGAGATCGAACTCTTTCTTCATACGATTGTGAAAAACCCTTACCGCCTCGTCTTCAGAAAGCATGTTCTCCGGGTCTGTATCCACTTCAACCTTGATCGTCATGAAGCCAAGGATAATCGTGACCACGATCATGAGAAGGGTGATCAATTTGGGGTGTTTGATGGACACCTGAATTAGACGGCTGCCAGTATGCATATGATCATCTCCGATTTCGTTTACGTCAAAGACATGACAAGGGTCTATTTAAAACAAAACCAACAGGGAAACGCTCAAAAGGAATACATAGAGCATCGTCCCAGAGTCTGTAGATTTGTTCTTTCTCCGAAGGGGCACGAGTGTTTGTCATGGCCCATTTCAGAGTGATAGGGGCGATAAAGGTCGCTACAAAGGCCATAAGGATTAAAGCCGAGAATGGGTCTTAAGTCAAGAGGGGAGCACTGAAGACCCATGCCACAGTCAGGATCAATAAGATGTTTATGAGGAGATCGGATGTGATGGTGTCGGCCCCTGATTAAGGGACAAGCCAAACGGCGCAGTCCTTGGCATTGGTAAGAACACGGCTCGAAACACTTCCCATGAAGAAGGAGTTGTTGATCCCTCTTCTGCCCACCACGACGGTGCCGAAACCGCCCTTCAAGGCTTCATCCACAATGGTTTTGCCGATGTTTAATGTGGCTGTGACTTCTCGTATGTCTATTTGGCTTTCACTCATCCCCGCTTTTTTGAATTTTTCTTTCGCACGGATATAGAAACTGTCCACACATTGTTTATCCCCACTAAGGATCATCTCTTTCATGGGTTCACCTTCTTTATTAAAATCGATGGTGCAATAGTCTCTGAGTCTCGGGGTGACATGGAGCAGGGTTATTTTGCTATCCGGATTATCCTCGAGCATGAAACTCACGTGGTCCACGGCACGAAGAGAACTTTCAGATCCGTCAACAGCGATCATGATCTTTGAAGGTTTTACGTCGCCCCCTATTGCCCAGACAGGAGTATCGTCGGTATGCTCCAGCACGCTGTTTGTTATACTCCCCACAAAAGTCTCAGCGAGACGTGATACGCCCCTTCTTCCCAACACGATCGCATCACAAAGGGATTTCTTGCCATGGTCCAGAATGGCCTTGGCCGTCCCTCTCGTTTGCTCCTGACTGACCGTCTCAATCTTATTTTCGCTAATTCCCAATTTGAACATGGTATCCTTGGACTTATCCAGGAGACGCATCGATTCTTCGTGATTCTTCTTTTTTGCCTTCCTTAACGTGGCGATAGATTGATGGTCTTTTTTCGCATCTTCAACGAGATACTCAGATACCTTTGGATGAACATGCAAAAGTGTATAGTGAATATCTTTTACAATTGATCCGATTCCCGCCGCATATTCCATGGCCTTTCTTGAATAGGCCGAACCGTCTACGGCTATCAAAATCCTTTTCTCCACAGGATATCCTCCTTTGTAACCAAGTAACTAACGGTCTTAATTCATAAACTTGGTCCTTAATTCGAATTTTCAGACTACCGTAAAGAGTCATATGGTGTCAATAGGCTATAAAGACCCTGATTCACCATCAAGGCATCATCTGCTGCGTTGCCTTCGATCGCTCCTCCTTGCGGCGTATTGCCTATACGCCTCAGTCGTCGCTCCTCGACGCCTTACATCTAATGACTTCTTGGTGATCAGGGATAAGCCCAAACCACTTGATTTGAAAGAATATATCCATATATTTGGGGGATTTTGAAGGACTAATCTATTGAATTTTTGCGAGGATGGTCTGCGATAATTGGGTGGGAATTTAATAAGGTAGCTTTCACCCTTGACGACGCGGATCTCCCCGATGACGGGATCTGTGAACATCATCCTCAACTTATATCGAACACCTTTCCTGTGGATCGATCTGATGATCAAAGTTCAGCGCAGGCTATTCCTGAAGAGCCCAGACAGGCATTTGGCTGAGATCGATATCGAAGACACTGAAGCCGAGGAAGTAGACAAAGGCTGTAATCGTGATAATCCCGATGAAATTCAGAACGATGCCTGCCTTGATCATATCCGCCATTCTGACCTCTCCACTGCCGAAGACGATGGCATTGGGCGGTGTGGCCACAGGGAGCATGAAGGCGCATGAGGCGGATAGGGTGGCCGGAATCATCAGGAGCAAGGGATTCACCCGAATGGAGACGGCCAGGGATCCCAGGAGGGGAAGAATCATCTCGGTGGTGGCCGTATTGGATGTCAACTCGGTGAGGAAGGTGAGTAGGGTGCAGGTGGAGGCCACAAGAAGCACGGGAGTGACGTTACTCAGTCCGGTGAGCTGTTTAGCGACCCATAAGGAGAGACCGGATTCCTTGAATCCCGCGGCAAGTGCGAATCCGCCGCCGAAAAGGAGAATAACCCCCCAATGAAGACGTGAGGCTGTGGTCCATTCGATGAGTCGATCCCCCGGCTCAGCCCTGGAAGGGATCACGAATAAAAGGAGTGAGATGAGAATAGCAACAGTTCCGTCATCAACACACTGTGGCGCGGGCATGAGCCCAGACCATCCGGGCAGAGTGAAGATCCCGATGTCGATATCTTTTCTGAACAGCCACAACAAGGCCATCAGCATGAAGAGAATGAGAACCCACTTTTGTTCATAGGTCATCCTCCCCATACCACGGAGTTCCTGCCTGAATAACGGGCTGTCCGTAGAATGAACTGAGGTCCGGCGGACGAAGAGGGCAGTGAGAAGGAGCCAGGCGATAAGCAAGAAGAAAATACTTAGGGGAAAACCGAAGGCAAACCAGGAGGCAAAGGTAATCTCAGGGGCCTCAGGAAAGTAGATCGCAAAGATTCGGGTAAAAGAAAGGTTGGGAGGAGTACCTATCAGGGTCGCTACACCACCGATGGAGGCCGAGTAGGCAATGCCTAACATCAAAGCGGCAGGGAAACCGGTCTTCTTCTGCCCAAACGATTCCCCCAGTTTGTATATGACGGCCATGGCAATGGGGACCATCATCATGGTGGTGGCGGTATTGGAAATCCACATGGAGAGGAAGGCGGTAGCAACCATGAAACCCAATATGATCCGGAACGGACCGGTCCCCACCAACACGATGATCCTTAGGGCGATTCGGCGATGGAGGTTCCATTTCTGCATGGCCAGGGCCATGAGAAACCCTCCTATAAACAGGAAAATGATGTTGTTGAAATAGGTGGCTGCGACGTCTTTACCTGTCATAATCCCGAAAATCGGGAAAAGAGCTACGGGCAGCAACGCGGTGGCCGGAATAGGAATGGCTTCGGTGATCCACCATACGGCCATCAGGATGGCCACGGCCGCGGTACGTGTAACAACGACATGATCCGGGTCGAGATCAAGAAAGAGCAACACCAACAAGGCCAGCCCTGGGCCCAGGAACAATCCGATACGCTGCTTGAAGGGCATTGATGTGTTATCGGTGCTTGCGTCGGTCATCTGAGTTCCCAGGGTTCAGTGTTCAGAGTTTATAGGCGTATCACGGCGTGATTATACTGTTGACGATAGAATTGATCTGATGAATGGATTCTACCTGCTTGAATACTCAAATGCAAGGAAGGTTTTATTCGTTTGACGGTGGATCAGGGTGTGTGTTAATGAGCTGGTGTCTCATATCCTAATTAGTAAGACCGATACTTATGGCTTTTGATGGGGTTTTTAGTTATTTTGGTGTGAAGTGCGGCATGGGCTATTCCCTCAAGACGATATCTATAGGGTTCCGTGGCGGTGATCTGCCCTTTGAGGGTTTAAGGGGCCGCTTCTTTCAAGCGAGAAAAGCATTCTGCTATAAGTTCACAGGCGTAAACCCTCAAAGGGCAGATCACAGGAAGTTCAGTGGAATTTCTTTTTGAGATATCGTCTTTCGGGAAAAGTCCATGCCGCTATTGGTACTCAATTTGTGAATATATGATACGAGACACCGGCATATTTGAGGTGAAAAGAGGGGCTTATGTGGGAAAAAGAGATGGAAGTTGCTCGACGGGCGGCTGAGAAGGCGGGAAAGATATTGACCGGTCTCTTCGGTCAGGTGAAGAAGATAGAAAAAAAGGGGGATATAGACCTGGTTACCGAGGCGGATCTTTTATCAGAAAATACCATTCTTAATATTATCGCTCGACATTTTCCCCGGGATAGTGTCCTCACGGAAGAGGCCGGAGAACTGAAACAGCTTCCCGAAAGGGTGTGGATTATCGATCCGCTGGACGGAACAACCAATTATGCCCATGCTTTCCCCTTTTTCGCCATATCCATCGCCCTGGAATTCGAAAAGGAGTGCGTTCTCGGAGTGGTATATAGTCCTTACACAGGAGAGTCATTTGAAGCAGCCAAAGGATCGGGCGCATACCTCAACAAGAGACGGATTCATGTCTCTCGGACGGAAAAACTCAAAGACGCCCTTTTAGTCACCGGATTCCCCTATGATGTGCATGAGAATCCTCACGGGGTCATGGAGTGCTTTCAAAAGATGTTGATCCGCGCCCAAGGTGTTCGAAGACCTGGGTCCGCTGCCCTGGATCTTTGTTATGTGGCCTCCGGCGTATTTGACGGGTATTGGGAACAGAGGCTTCATCCCTGGGATACGGCCGCGGGCGCGGTGATTGTCAAAGAAGCCGGGGGCATCATCACAACATTTGAGAATGATTCCTACACGCCC
>JAFGFY010000219.1 GCA_016930795.1 Deltaproteobacteria bacterium | reverse complement strand
TCAAACCTGCTTCAGCCGGTTCTTTATCTGAATGTCCTTGGTTTGTAGGTGTTCATCCACATTTCCGCACCGCTGTCGGCAGTAATATACCGTTTCGTGATGTACCAACGGCCGTTTATTTTCACAAGCTCATCAAACTCACGCCCTTGTTCCAGGAAGCGCGGAGGCTTTTTGATATCTTCGTTGATGACACCGGTCCAGATAACCCAAGCTGTCGCCGTATTCCCATCCACATTGATAATGGCGTTATTAAGCAGCATATGCATTTTTCCACTAAAAGCGGATTCACCACTATCACCTAAACCTGTATACATTTTTTCTATTTCATTACGGCCTTTTGCGATCACGCCGTTCACATCAAGAACGGCATCTTCGGTGTAGTAAAGGGCAAGATCATGACTCTTCCCTGCCGACATATCCACATAGTACTTAACAATCATATCCTCAATCAGAATGCGATCGAGTAAAGTGGCTTGAGTGACTGGTTTATCCTCTGCGTTTATCAATGTTGGTGTGAGTAGTAACAGAATTGCAAAAACTGTAACCACCATACGTGAGAGAAGTTGTTTTCTATCAAGGGTGTTTGTCATACTCATTATCGTATATCCTCCTTTAGTGAAATGATTAACAGCAGAAAAGAAATTAGGTTCTTAGACCAATATTCAGGGTTTGGACATGAACATACCGTTGATTTGGCCGGGAAATATTGAATATGAAATTATTTTTCGAAATACGAGTATAGGGGAGTTTTGACTTGTATGTCAAGAAGAACAGGAGCAGGCGATATTAAAAATGGATTTCTTGAGGCGGAGAGGGAACATTCGGCAGGTGAAGGAGGAATTGGGGCCGTCAAATTCTCTTGTGAAAAATTCCTGTTGACAACGACATGCCGGTCGTCTATGTTTCTCAGCTAAAGCGCAACAGGAAGTTGCGCGTGAAGAAGTAACGAATATCGAGAATAAATCTTTTAAGGATTTGTTTTCTCAAGGACACCGACCCGGATTCGGCAGTAACCTTACTACAGAAGATGGAAAGCGGGTGACTTAGAATCGCATAGCGATTCTTTTCTCGAAAAAGAAACAAGCCAGGAAGGCTCAACTGGATCGAAATCCAATGAGTTTTCCTGGCTTTTTTTGGACTCATGTAGAGAAAGAAGCCTCTCAGACCAAGAGAATCTGCTGAAAAGGAGAATATATCGCCGTGATGAAGAAGGAAAGAAGAGCATATTTCGAAGCACCATTTGGGACGGATAGGGTAACACAGAAATACACATGGGTTCTGTGGATTATCCTGTTTCTTATTTATGTCCTATCTGTATCCGGCGCCATGGCCGATGAGACCGAATTCGTGTTGGAGGATGTTGTAGTCACCGGGCATGCGGTCATTGAAGGCAACGAAGTAAACAGATTAGGCAGTCAGGTGACTGTTGTTACTGAAGATCAGATTATGGACCTGAATGCTCAAGATCTTACCTCGGCTCTGAGAAGGGTTCCGGGCGTCGTCATATCCAGGCACAATCCGATTGGAAGCTTTGGCGGCGGCGAAGGTGGCGCCGTGTTCATCAGGGGACACGGCAGTTCACGGCCCGGCTCTGAAATTCAGACCCTTATCGATGGGATCCCGAAGTTTGTCAGCGTGTGGACCCACCCCTTGATGGACGTGCTGAATGTGGATATTCTTGAAAGCATGGACGTCTACAAGGGCGCGCAACCCGTGCTTTTCGGCAACATGGCATTCGGCGCCATTGACATCAAGACGAAAAGGAAGAAGGATCCGGGATTCAGCACGACTTTTCACGCGGGTTACGGCTCATTTGACACGTTGAGGGGGTCCATTGAGCATGCTGGAAAACTGGACCGGTTCGATTATTATCTGTTGGGAGGTTACCGAAGCTCGGACGGCCACCGGGAAAACGCGGATGGCGAACTCAAAGATCTTTTTGGGCGACTGGGTTATGAAATATCCAATGAATGGGATATCGGCCTCACTTTTATTCAAACAGACAACTGGGCGGATGATCCAGGCCCCGCGGACAAGTCAACCCCGTCTGACGGGAGATTCGATACCGTGGACAGCTTTACAGTGGCGACGATTTCCAATAGGTATGACTGGGGTCACGGATACATAAAGGCTTACCGTGATAGAGGAGATATCGACTGGGTGGATCAGGAAGGAACGCAGGGCCTTGACACCTTGACCGATTACCAGAATTATGGTCTTAAAGCGCGTGAAACACTGACCCTCTGGGAGGGTGGCGAGATACTCACCGGTGTGGACCTGGATTATATCAGCGGTGAGGTCGAATTCCTGGATCCTTCCGGTTCTGACATGAAGTTCCCGAAGGAGACTTTTCGAATATTGTCCTATTATGCGGCTTTGAGTCAATTGTTCGGAACAAAGGAAGGTTTTTACGCTCTCCCGTCTGCGGGCGTTCGATACATGGATCACAATACATATGATAATGAGATGGGTCCTCAGGCCGGTCTGATTCTGGGTTACAGAGATACCGAATTTCACGCGTCCTACAGTCGAGGGATCAACTATCCAGGTATCTACGCGAGGGTCCAGGACGAAGTCTTCATGCCGGGTGATAATAAGTGGTCCGAGATTGCGGCTGAAAAACTGGATCACTTTGAAGTGGGAATCGTCCACGGGTTCGATGAATTCAATAGAATAGACCTTACCCTTTTTTACGACGACGGCCGGGATCGTATCGTGGTTTCACCACCGCCTCCTTTTCCTCCCATCCTTTCAAATTTGGGTGAATACCGTATGAAGGGTGTGGAGGGAAGCGTTATGCTCGCACCCATATCCGATCTTACTTTTTTTGCCGGGTTTACCTACCTCGATGTTGACCCGCAGGACCTTCCCTATTCACCTAAGTGGACTTTCAGCTCCGGCATCAACTACCTGCTCTTCAGTGATTTCAAGATCAGTATCGATACCCTGTACGTGGACGAACAGTATGTCACTTCCAGGGCCCGTCAAAAAGGGACGATTAACGTGGACCGGGTTGATTCATATTTCTTGCTGAACGCTAGGATCAGTTATGACTGCATTCTTCCATACAGAGATCTTGAATGTCAGATTTATCTTGCCGGGGAAAATCTGACAGATACTGATTATGAGCAAAAGAAAGGTTACCCCATGCCGGGAATAAGCGCTATAGTGGGAATTGATATTAAATTTTGATGCTTATTTGATAGGTTTGAAGGGGAGATGTATGAAAAGACTAGCCAGAATTGTGATATCCGTTCTTTTTTTGTTGATCATCTTCGAGACTCGGGCAGGGGCCCATGAGATTTTTTTGCCCGTCATCGTGGATACGGACATGGCTTTGGACGATATAAGGGCCATCGTGATGCTCCTTAACTCGGAGACGGCCCAGATTCCGCTTATGGTGACGTCCGATGGGGTGAGATCACCAGAAGAGGGGGCAAAAAATCTCAATGCGATCTTGAAGCATTTCAACCGCGGGAATACGAGGATTGCCCCGGGGAAGAGACTGGATAAACCGGATCCGGAGTATCGCGCATGGATAAAAGAGATCAAAGTGCCGGGGAACCTTAGCGGATCGGAGACGGATTTTCCGGAAAGTACCGCAGCGGAAGAGATCGTGAAGACAATAGGCTCCACGGGAGATTCTTTTCTTTATCTTTGTCTCGGACCCTTAACGAATCTGGCGGAGGCCCTTCAGATTGATCCTGACCTGAAAACAAGGATTTCATTCCTCATTTATTTCGGACGACACCCGGACGATGAGGTTCCCGGATGGAACAGCCTGAGAGATCCTGATGCCGCACGTTCGGTTTTTGATTCCGGCATTAGGATATACGCGATGGGCCTTCCTGAGGATCATCTGGCCCCGTTTAATACCGAATTATACGAAAGAATGAAAAGACTCAACACACCCGCATCCAACCTACTGATTGAGATTCACGAGGCGCCTGAAATAGAAAAGCTTCGACTGCAAGACCATTTCTATGTGTGGGACGAAATGACCGTTATCTATATGCACAATCCGTCATTGTTCCGATTTTCGGTCTCTGCTAGCGGCAGAAAAGTGATGACGCTTTCCAAAATCGACCGCGAAGCCCTCTATGATGCCTATACGCACGCTTTAGGCTATTCTGCTGATGCCCATTTAGACCCTCGTCAATCGGTTGTCTTGCTTCTATTTCCAAACGAGCCTTCATTGTTCAAGGAAGATGTCAGCCCCTATGTCATTGAGATTATAGATCGTTATGGTCTTGAAGAATGGAAGGCCTGTCTTCTGACCAATGAATTTCACAGGCACCTGGGAATCTATTCTCTCATAGGGGCCAAGATGGGGATAAGGGCGAGAGAGATTCTTGAAGCCCCTTTTGACACATTGGAGGTTATTTCCCACGCGGGAAGCAAACCTCCTCAGAGTTGTATGAATGACGGCCTTCAGGTTTCCACGGGGGCGAGTCTGGGTAGGGGGACCATCCAAGTATCTGAAAAGCAACCTTCACCTGAGGCATGGTTTATCTATGATGATATCAAACTTAAAATGAAATTGAAAAACGAGATATGGGAGAAAATCAAGGAAGACATCAGTGGATTGGTGAGGGAGTATGGAGCACTGAGCCCGGAGTATTTTAACGAAGTCAGAAGACTCTCCATTCAATACTGGAAAGACCTTGATCGCCGGCATATCTTTGATGAGACGATTCAGTAAGACTATACTCAACTAGTTCAACAAGAGCCCTTGTACATCCCTTTGGGATCAGGGCTTTTTCTTTGTCCTGAAATAGAGGATGATTCCCATGATCCCGAAAATATATCCTAGTCCTGCGATAATCTCAGTTAGCCCGGGGCCTTTGTCTTTCTCAATTTCGGCTAATGCCTTCATGATGGGCTTAAGCCTGCAGTCAAGGGTTTCTTCTACAACCTTCCTGATTTGGTTCGCATCTTCCAGAGATGGGGAAGTTGAGGGCCTCTGATGGTCCTTGTTTTCTTCGGGTGGCGCTGTTGTTTCTTTAACAACCATTTGGTTATTAAGTTCAAGCAGAAACTCCGATTTATGACCCATGTTGGTTTCAAGGACAATCCGAAGAGGGGATTTTCCTGGAACCTTGAAGGAAAACTCACCGTTGGCATCAGTCTTCCCCTCTAAGAGCATGTCTCCGGAGGAATTAAAGACTTTGACGTCACCATCCTTGACCTTTTCTTTGCTGCTGAAATAGCTATCTGTGTGGATTATGTCTCCCTCCACCCACGAGAAGATATAGACACCATGGGCATGGGCATCGATCCCTATGATGAATAAAAGGGCAAGGGCACAGGTCATAACAAATGTAAAAATCCCAGGTGTTTTCAGGGCTTCACTAAGTTTCCTGATATTTTTATTCATAGACAACCGCCACGACTTCGGGTTGATCGCGCCTGAGGAACCGGACACACAGAGCCGCTGAGCGGCTTTTTCAGACAAAAAAGCCACAAAAGTCTGATGGGATCTTAGAAATCCGCTCCAGCCTTCGTGGCATTCATTCCAGGAATATGTGATGCCCTTTTTGATCAGGAGGCTTCACACCCCCGTTGGTTGGGTAATGTATAGAAAAGCGTTGCGTCTGTCAATCATTATTTCATGGAACTAATCAATTGCCTGCTCTTCTCGTCCAGCAAAGGGGCCCGTTTGAAACCATTCGATGCACTTGGGCCGCCGAGTGCTAAAAAAGATATACTGCCCCTTCCCTGTAACTTGACCATCTTCCCCAGTCCTACTGGCTTGTCCCGCACTCTGGGGAGGAGAGGGGGTTAGAGATAGATCGAGCCCTCGCAAAAATATCCGGTCGGAGGATGCGAAATGCCTTCTTTTCTTGACTTGATCACTCGTTAGGATCTATAAGTCTTCTTGTATCAAGCCTAACATATATTGCAAAGGATATAATGGTTCGAGGGGGAAAGAAGTAGAACATGGGTGCGCAAAAAAGAATTTTCTTTCTTTTAGTTCTGCTCGTTTTGGTCCTGGCGTGCGGGCAGAAAGAAATGGAGGATCGAAAGGATTCTATCACCGTATTCTGCGGAGCAGCCAACAAACCGGCCATGGAAGAGATTGCAGCCCGTTTCGAGCAGGAGAGGGGGATTCGGGTCAATATGATATTCGGCGCGTCGGGCCCCCTCCTTTACCAGATCGAACTTTCCAGACAGGGAGAGATCTATCTGCCCGGCTCTCCCGAGTATATCGTCATCGCGGAGCGAAAGAAACTCGTTATCGAAAAGAGTGACCGGATCGTCGCCTATCTCATCCCGGCTATCATCACCCCGTCGGGAAACCCGGCAAATATTCAATCATTGCAGGATCTCGCCAGGCCCGGGGTCCGGATCGGAATCGGAAATCCGGAAACCGTCGCCATCGGTCTCTACGGCATTGAAATCCTGGAGAAAAGCAATCTCTTGATGCCGGTCCTGAAAAACGTGGTGACCTTTGGGGGGAGTGCTTCGAAATTAGCCAATCTGGCCGCCATGAACAAGGTGGATGCCATTTTGGGTTGGAGGGCTATTCACTTTTGGAACCCGGAGCGTATGGACTACGTGCGGCTCGCGCCGGAAGACATTCCGAGGATATCCTATGTTCCCATCTCCATTCCAGTCTACACCAAGGACGTCGCGCTTTCAAATGCCTTTATTGAATTCGTGCTTTCCCCTCGGGGAAGATCGGTCTATGAAGAATACGGATACCTCACTTCGCTTGAAGATGCGAAGGCCTTTGCCCCTCAGGCCGACATCGGCGGTGAATATAGGCTTCCTTCGGAATATCTCGATCTGATCAGGGACGGCTGGAAAGAGGAATGAATCGCGCCTTTCATATCATCATGTGGGGGACCGCATGTCTGCTTATCGGCGGCTTTGTCGTTTTAATCGCCAGCATGCTCCTGGAGCTTGGACAGGAGAGTTTTGTGAGACCTCCTCATCTGCGCGAGATCTCCTTTGCAGTTAAGCTCTCCCTGATCACATCGACCATCGCGTCCTTCTTTGCCGTCTTGATCTCTGTCCCCGTAGCCTATCTGTTTTCAAGGCATACCTTTTTCGGAAAGAATTTCTTTGACACCCTGCTCGATCTGCCCATCGTCTTATCCCCCATAGCCCTTGGGGCGATGCTTTTGATCTTCTTTAACACCCCCCTGGGAAGGCAAATCGATCAGCGGTTAGGGCCCTTTGTCTTTGAGGTCAAAGGGATTATTCTGGCGCAATTCCTGGTGGTCGTGGGCCTGTCCATCAGGCTATTAAAGGCGACTTTTGAAGGGATAGACGTCGAATATGAGAACCTTGCCAGGATCCTCGGGTACGACAAGATGCGGGTCTTTTTCAAGGTCGTGCTTCCCATGGCAGGAAAGGGGCTGATAGCGGCCTTTCTATTGGTCTGGGCCAGGGCGATCGGGGAGTTCGGCGCGACAATCACCCTGGCCGGCGCCACGACCATGAAGACCGAGACTATTCCGGTGGCTATCTATTTGGGTTTTGAGTCCGCCGATATTACCCATGCCTTGGTCTATATCACTATACTGATCTTCATATCCCTTGCTATTCTCTATTTTCTCAGGACATCAAAGGTGCTTCATCGTGAATAACGTCCACCTGAAAATTGAAACCATGAGCACGGCCATAGGAGGTTTTTCCCTCAGGAATATCTCCCTTTCATGTGAAAGAGGAGAATATCATGTCCTGTTGGGACCCACGGGAAGCGGCAAGACATCCCTAATGAAGTGTATTCTAGGGTTCCACAAGATCCAAAGAGGCGCCATTTATTTGGGTAATAGAGATATCACCCATGAAAGGCCTGAACGACGCCGAATGGCGTATGTCCCCCAGAATTATTCCCTTTTTCCTCACCTGAATGTGGAAGGCAATATCCGATTCGGATTAGGCGCCGGGAATGTCCCAGTCCATGAAGCCGATCTTCTTATAAACAGGCTGTGCGAGATGCTTCACATTGAGAACCTGCGCCACAGGAAGGTTAGGAATCTATCCGGGGGAGAAAGACAGAAAGTAGCCCTTGCCCGGGCCTTGGCCGTACAGCCGGAGATCATTCTCCTGGACGAGCCCTTTTCTTCCATAGACGAAGGAGCCAAGCGAGGTCTCTGGGTGGAGTTGAAGCAGATCGTCAATGAGGTGGGCATTACGGCCTTCCATATTACCCACAATCTTGAAGAAGCCTATTCATTGGGCGAGAGGCTTTCCGTATTGATGAACGGCGAGCTCCTGCAAAGCGGGGCTAAGAGAGACATATTTGAAAGCCCCCTTACCGAAGGCGTTGCCAGGTACCTGGGTTACCGAAACATCTTTTCAGGCGTTCAGAAAAGACACCCTGAAGGCACGGAGATCGATATGGGATATTTCAGCGTCTTTGTGCCAGGGGAAAAGCCTGAGACGACGGAGATCAAATTATGCATCAGGCCGCAGGACATCAAGATCATAAGAGAAGGCTTACCCATTGGGGATTTTCTGAATCGTAACATTTTTTCCGGGGAGATCACTTCCCTCCTTCTTTTTCCGGAATACTGCTCGATGCAATTCAGAATAGAGGCAAGCCCTGAAGATTATGATTTTGAAATTAGGATTCCCCGCTACATTCAAGAAAGATATGATCTATATGCCGGGAAGAAAATAAGGGTGGGATTATGGGAGCCCAAGATTATTCTGTTCTCTCCATCCCTTGTGTCTGAGCGGTAGAAATTTAGGCAAGCCAAGACAACTATCCCACTAATCACTTCAGAAAAGCCTTTGTTCCTCGAGCCCCCTTTGAGGGGGCTTCCTGAGGTCTCACGCTTTACTCGGCGCTTCTTTCCCTTTCTGAATCCATCGAAGCACAATGGAAACCACTAGGATGCCGCCGAAACAACTGACCAGAGAGGATCCTGTGGGCATGTCCCAGACTGCGGATACGAACAACCCGATGATGGTGGTTAGGATGGCGATACCCCATGCGATCAAGAGTTGAGATCCGAAGCGGTTCCCAAAGAGTTTTCCGCAGGCGGCTGGTATAATCAGGTAGCTGAAAACCACATAGACACCTGCGATGCCCACCGATTGGGTGACCATAAGGGCAAATGTCGCAAAGAAGAGACAATCCCAGAGCCTGACACGAATTCCGGCCCTATCTGCCGCGGCTACATCTTCGGAGATGGTGATAAATTGATGACGGAAGATTAAATGGAGCACGCCCAAGAACAGGTAAAGCCCCAACATGTTGATCACCTGCGACGAATTCACGAACAGGATGCTGCCGATGAGCATGGCTTCCATCTTGTCGTGCCCATGGGGGGCCTTACTCAAAATGAGCACGCTGAGCGCGGCACAGACTACGAAGATGATTCCGATGATAGCCTCATGAGGGATCTGCTCATTCCTAAATCTTCCAAAAGAGAGCAAGGCCGCGCCCAAAAGGGCAAAGACAAGGGACATGATGTAGGAGAAGCGGTTCTCAAGGGCATGATGGTCGTGCCCCCCATACTCCACTGTGGCAGGCTCGACATTTCCCTGATTGTATCCTGTGTTGTCGTGGGCATGGATGCGGATCTGTTTTCGTTTTTGCTTTTGATCACGATGGCGATCATGTCCATATTCCGCATGGTCTCTCATGCCTTCCATGATTCCTGTGCTATCTATGGATTCTAATAGATGTTCGTCATCTTCAAGAGAGAGCTCCATGGCCAAGGACTCCTCAGCCGCCATGCTCAATGCTTCGGTCTCGTGAAATTCAAGGGTTTCCGGCCAGATAATGGGCAACAGGAAGAGAGCTACAGCCGCGCCCAGGGCCGCGCACTGGGCCAGGGCGAGATCGACAAAAATCACACCCCTCTTGAGCACATGAAGCCCCATATAGCAGTGCAAGCCGGCAATCACGAGGCAGGCGAAAAAGGGGCTGATCAATACGGGAATGGAGTGAATGAGTTGATCCATGATCATCCTCCTTTATTCTCATAGGCGCTCATCACCCTTTCGACCAGGATATCGAAGAGGGCGATATAATCCGTTGCTTCGGGTATAGCTCCTGGAAACATGGGCAACTCGACTACAGTGATCCCGGTCTGCTCGGCAACCAGATCGCAGGCCTGTCTGGAGAAATAATTTGCCATGATCAAGACCTCGATCTTCTGGTCCTTGACATGTTGAATGACCTCTGTAAGGCGCCCCGGGCTCGGTGGAATGCCCGGCTTGGGCTCCAGCTGCATGGTCGCATTCAACCCAAAACGGTGGACAAAATAAGACCAGTTCCTATGATATGTAATCATCTTTTTGCCCAAGTGAGGGTTCATTTTCACATACCACCCGCCGAGGGCACCCTTTTCCTTGCCCAGAACGGTTTCAAGGCGCCCCTTGAGCTGGTACTCCCAGAGCTTGCCCCCGCCGATCTTGTTGACCAGTTCCTTGCCGAACATATGCTCGTCCAGCTCTTTTCGGAATGCCTTAAGCCTTTCCGTGAAGTAGGCGGCGTGCTCAGGTGCAAGCTTGGCAAGCCGCCGGGCAATGGTCTTGGCCACGATGCGTCCATTGAGGGGGTCCAGCATATAGTGGGGATTTCCTTGCGGATGGACATCGCCCATGGAACGGTCCACCTTCTGCGTGGGCACTTCCAGGCGAAGGACACCCGAAGAAGTGTCGAGATGTCCTTCGGAGCCGATACGGATTTTCTCGTTTCGTGAACCGTCGAGAACAAGCGGTTCATACCCGATCTCCAGCTCCATCCCGATTCGGATCCACAGGTCCGCCTCGCGCGCGGCGATCATGTAGGTCGGCTTGGCGGCGATATGGTGCGGATCCTCCCGGCCGGTGGCCAGAGATGTGACCTCCACCTTGTCTCCCCCCACATATCGGGCAATGGAGGCCAAGTCCGTGGTCGTCGTCACGACTTTTATTTTCTCAGCAGCCATTGCTGGATAGGAAAAAAGCGCAATGGCAATGGTTATTAAGAGTATTATCGGTATTCGTTGGATGTTCGTCATGGTCATTCCTCCATTGTATAGTTCCTAATACTTATGCGCACGATGAGGGCCGAGACCGAAGTTCATTTGAAGAAAGATCTCGTCCGTATCCTTTTCGTCGATCAAGGTGATATCATTCCGCTCCGTGTGCGTATATGCCAGACGCCAGTAGAGAAACTCGCTCTGCATAAAGGTGAGATAGCCCGAATAGGCATTCTCATGCAGGTCCGAGTCATAGGGCATTTCAGAGTAATCATAGCGTGTGCCTACGGTCCAGCGCCGGGCGAACTGAAAGTCTAACGCACTGTAAAGGCCCCAAGAGTCGACATCGCCACCGGGCAGTTCCGCATTGGCTGATATATATTCGGTTTGCCATAAGAACGACTTGTATAGACCGGCCCGTGGAGGTCTCCATCGGAAGGTCAGATCCACTCCGGCAACGTCTGTGCGGCTTCCTCCGTGGCCATCGTTATTGGGCGCAGTGGCATAGCTCAAACCCAGCTCAAGCGTAGATGCATCGGAGAGATCAAAGAAGTTCTTCAGATGGACCACGTGAAGCAGATCATCGTATTCTTCGCCTGCAAACATCTCATTGTCGTTTTTCGTCGCTTCATAGGACAATTCGATGTACTTGTCCCAGGGGTTGGGCACGAGCCAATTGAGGCCCACACCATCTCCGGCAAGCCCCTCATCGCCAAAGCAGTTTTGAATCACGAGCGGGTATTCCACCCAGGGCAGGGCATGGGCGTGTACAGAATTGGCCTTACCGAAAGTCGATTTAAAACGACCCAACCTGGGTTGGAGACCCCAAGGGACACTCAGGAAGGTGACATAGCCCTCTTCGAGGCCCACCTCCCATTCCCCGCCCTCTTCCTGGCCCAGACCGATGAAAAAGTCGGCGCGGGCGTAAGGGTCGACAGCCGCAGAAAACCCGAGTTCAACTTCCCGGAAGAGAACCTCATCGTCGAATTCGCCTCCTTCTTTGCTGGTATAATGGCCGATAACATCACCAATGATGCTGATATCGGGATTCATGCTCTGAAAAATATTGCCTAAAGGAGTGGAGAGGGGCTCCGGGGCGCTCAGATCCATCTCATCTTCGCTTCCTGTTATCTCTCCAAGCAGGGTGTCGAGTGCTTGCTCGTCATCTTCAAGGCCTGAATCATCGAGCAAGAGGCCGAGATCCTCTTTCGGGGTGACCTCTGTGAGACGCTGTTGGAGGTATTGGACTTCCTCTTCCAGGGCCTTGATCCTTGTTTCGCTTTCCTTTTTCTGTTTTTCCATCTCTTTCTTAAGGTGTTTGACCTCTTCCCAGAGAGCATCAAGAGCTTCACTCTCCTGGGATTCTTGGTTTCCATGAACGGCTAGTGCCGTGGCAGGTAGCATGAAAACCAATAACAAGACCCCTAACAGGGTCGAACAAACCAAATAGGTGTAACGCATACGATTGTCCTCCTGTGTCAGAATGGGTGCGCTTCACTGGACTTGTTCGGAGCACCTGATCGTCTATGGGAATGTTAAAAGTGAATTGTTTTGTAATAAGTCTGCCTTCCGAACACCTCTGCCCTTCACACCACGCAGAGAAGAATAGGAAACACAGGAGAAAGAAGACTTTTTACAAATTCGCCAATCGGTTCTTCAGGTTGATGAAAGGGATTAAGCAATAGGAGGGGCGCGGCTAATGGTGTAGGTTTTCCAATGGCTTTGCAGGACTGGGACTGTGCAAAGGATAGGTCTGCCCGCGTCTACGAGGACGACGGGGTTCGCCTCGATATTCGACTTGAAAAGAGTGTAGGTGATGCTCTGTAGTTGCTGGCATTGGGGACAGGTTTGTGAGTTATGGTAGGGGTCGTCTTTTTCCGCTTCCAGATAGAGAAGAAGAGGAATTTGACTCCACCCGATAAGGACAAACAGGAAAAATAAAGAAATACTGCAGATTTTGGCAAGAGAAATGAGCTTTTTCACCAGCGATACCTGATAGTTACAGTGGCATTCCTTAAGCACAAATGATCTGGCAGGGAAAGCCAGAGCCTGACAGTGTAAAAATATAGTACAACAGAATTCTGCAATCAAGACCTAACTGCAGGATTTGGCGCCTTGCGGTTCTTTCCAGTTTTATTGCTCATAAACAACCTCCAGGATTTCTGGTTTAACGCGTTTGAAAAACCGGACACACAGGGCCGTGATCAGACCTTCAATGACCATCACAGGGAGATGGACCATGACCGCGATCTTGGCGACCACCAAAAAATGTTCTCCCGAACACACCAGAGAAAGCGCGAGCATCAGACTTCCCAAAAGGACGGCCATTGAACCGCATAGGAATGACGCAGCCATGGAAAGGGTCATGTTTTCGCTCCTGATCCCGGCTCTGAAGGTAAAAAAGCATAGGACCGCAGGGAAGGCCATATTGAGGGTGTTCACCCCCAGGGTGGTCAGCCCTCCAAATTGAAAGAGCACAGCCTGTAAGATAAGCCCGATGAGGATGGCGGGGAATGCGACCCACCCCAAGAATAGTCCCATTAGACCATTGAGAATCAGGTGGGCACTGGCAGGGCCAATGGGAATGTGGACAAGGCATGCCACAAAGAAACCGGCGGAAAGGATTGCCACTTGGGGAACACGATCATAGTCGAGTTTCTTGAGACCAACCGCCGTGCCCGCCACGGTCAGGGCTGCTCCGGAGACAAGGACCGGAGCGGATAGAATACCTTCTGAAATATGCATATAAACTCAAGGTTTAAGGTTCAGGGTTTAAGGTGTATGTTTCACCGTTAAGGGGCCTTCTCGGATAAAAAAGCCACAAGAGTCTGAAGAGATCTTTCCCAATCCGCTCCAGCCTTCGTGGCTTTCATTCCCCAAACAAGTCATATTTTTTGATGAAGGGGCTTCACACCCCCGTTGGGAAGTAACGTAAAATAGATCGTCGCACCTGTCAATCATTATTTGATGGAACGAGTCAATGAGACTGATCATATGAAAAAATGAATCTTGTCAGTCGCCTTTTCATAGGTCTCGAAAAACCTTTCCTGAAATGATTTTGTTGTAAACAACACTCAGATATAATAGCCTTGTTATATATAGCTATACGCTGACTTAACGGAGTATCTCATTTGATAGAAGAAAGTTTTCTCGAGGGCGATTCTGTCATACACCGACTTGATCCAAGGGCTAAGGTGATTACGGCCGTCGCGTTTTCAATTGTTGTGGCCCTCTCTGATCGTTTTGTCGCCTTGCTGCCTTCCTTCTTAATCGCTTTGTCCTTTGTATTCTTGGCCGGACTCTCCCTAAAAAGGGTCTGTCTTCGGCTTCTTATGGTTAATCTGATGATTCTTATGATTTGGCTTTCTCTCCCATTCACAATCAATGGGGAGACCCTGTTCAGCCTTGGACCATTAACAGCGACCAGGGAAGGGATCTGCCGTGCCGCTGTCCTTACCGTCAAGTCCAATGCGATCATCCTAACGCTGATGGCATTTATCGCGACCATGCCGGTCTTTACCTTGGGTCGGGCCTTGATGTACTTTCACATACCCGAGAAGATCGTGTATTTACTCTCCTTTACCTACCGCTACATCCATGTTATCCACATGGAATATTCGCGCCTGGTTAATGCGATCAAGATCAGGGGTTTTGATCCGCGAAACAACCTTCACACTTATAGGACATTTGCTTATATCGTGGGTATGCTGCTCCTAAAAAGCTATGAGCGGGCCAATAGGGTGCGAACAGCGATGCTCTGCCGTGGGTTCAGAGGGAAGTTCTATGATCTCAACGAATTCTCTTTTAGGGCCCTCGATTGGATGGTCATGTTTACGTCACTTTTCGCAATTCTGGGAATTGGTATTTTACAATGGACAAGAATAATAGATTGATTGACTTGGAAGACGTCTCTTTTTCATATCAGGGAGATAGACCGGTGCTGAAAAATCTCTCATTTTCACTTCACGACAATGAAAGGGTAGGCCTAGTCGGTCCCAACGGCGGCGGCAAGACGACCATGTTTCATGTCATCATGGGACTTTTGCGGCCTCATTCAGGTAGGATTGAAATTTTTGGTCGTGAAATGCGAGACGAAAAGGATTTCAGACCTGTAAGACAACGGATAGGTATGCTTTTCCAAGATGCCGATGACCAGCTTTTCAGCCCAACGGTATTGGAGGATGTGGCCTTTGGACCTTTGAATCAGGGAAAGTCCGTTAAGGAAGCCAAAGATATCGCCAGAGAGACCCTTGATTCCTTGGGACTGAATGGGTTTGAAGAGAGGATGACCCATAAGCTCTCGGGAGGTGAGAAAAAACTTGTATCCCTCGCCACTGTCCTGGCCATGAAACCCAGAGTCCTGCTCTTGGATGAACCTACCACCGGTCTCGATTCGGAGACCACGAAAAGAATTATTGGTATCCTCAAAGATATTGATATCTCATATATTTTTATCTCACACAACATGGATTTCATCCTCCAGACAACCCAAAAGGTCTACGGTATGGATGAGGGCCGAATCTTTATTGAAGATGAGAAGATTCCCCATACTCATGCCCACGCTCATGGGTATGGCAAGCTTCCGCATACCCACTCTCATCAAGACGTTTTTCATTCCAGTACGGAAGAATCATAGATCAGGATCAAGAAGAGAGCGTATGTATTGACATGAGGAGCCTCTCTATGTATATTGGTATTCAATTGCAATAAGGGGATTTTGAGTTATATATAATGTCTTTGTAGAGAATAGAGACGAGTTGTCGGGACATGACTCGGTCTTCATAAAAGGAGGCCTTCAATTCTTGAGATAGGACGGACGGGATTTTCATCATGAAAAAGATCATTAAAATGCGAGAGATGGTTGACAACCAGGCCGGAACGATTCGGCGAGTATCCGCTTCGGGAGAGATGGGAAGAAGGATCCGGGAAATGGGATTGGTTGCCAACGCAGACATCCAGATTCAAGGGCGCGCTCCATTGAAAGACCCTGTGGCTATAAAGCTGAAGGACTATGTCCTTACGCTGAGGAACAATGAAGCCGATCACATCCTTGTAGAGGTGGATCTGCCCGAGTAGGGGGAAATGAAAAAACAAAAAATCACAATTGCCCTTTCAGGGAATCCAAACTCCGGTAAGACCACCGCCTTCAATGCCTTGACAGGCGCCAGGCAGCATATCGCCAACTATCCCGGCGTCACGGTGGAAAAGAAATACGGGCGGCTTGTTCACAAGGGATATGACATCGATGTGGTTGACCTTCCCGGCACCTATTCTCTCACTGCCTACTCTTTGGAGGAGCTTGTGGCCAGGGACTTTCTCGTGAATGAGAGACCTGACGTGGTGGTGGATATCGTAGACGCTTCAAACCTTGATAGAAATCTTTATCTTGCACTCCTGTTTAAAGAGATGGGTGTGCCGTTGGTTATTGCCCTCAATATGGTCGATGTGGCCCAGATCAGGGGAATTGAGGTGGATGTCGATGTTCTGTCCACATTGCTTGATGTCCCTGTGGTTCCCACAGTGGCCAGAGCCAATAAAGGTCTTGATGAAGTCCTAGATAGGGCCATAGAGGTTGCCCTAAGTGAGAGAAAATGGAAACCTGTCATCATTTCATATGGGGCCGATATTGATGAAAGTCTCGAAAAGATCGAGGATGTGATTAAGAAGAGAAACGGATATGATACGAAATATCCACCCAGGTGGTTGGGGCTCAAGTGTCTCGAAGGCGACACTCAGATACTGGACATCATGCAGGCTGATCCAGACATGAGTTCCGAAATCACCGAGATCTGTTCCAAAACCAACAAACACATCATGAGGACTCTCGAGGAAGAGACGGAAGGGATTATAGCAGATCATCGTTACGGCTATATAGCCGGAATCACCAAAAAGGCAGTCAAAAGGAAGATTCAATCACGTCTGAACCTTTCGGATCGGATTGATAAGATCCTGACCAATCGCATGATGGGCCCCCTCATCATGATGGTGATTCTCTATGTCATCTATGAATTTACCTTTACGGTCAGCGAAGACCCCGTGAACCGGCTGGAAGAGGTTTTCGCATTGTTGAAAGGCTCAGTCTCTTCATTCATTCCTGAGGGTTATCTGAAGTCCTTGATCGTCTCCGGCGTCATCGACGGTGTGGGAAGTGTTCTGGGTTTTGTTCCTCTCATCATGTTCATGTTTTTTTCCATCGCTATCATGGAGGACTCCGGATATATGGCGAGAGTGGCCTATATGTTGGATAGGGTCCTTCGCTGGTTCGGGCTCCATGGAAATTCCGTGATGGCCCTTATTATCAGTGGAGGGATCTCAGGGGGCTGTGCAGTCCCCGGCGTGATGGCGACGAGGACCCTGAGAGACCCGAAGGAAAGGATCGCGACGTTGTTGGTTGTGCCCTTCATGAACTGCGGCGCCAAGTTGCCCATATTTGCCGTCTTGATCGCCGCCTTTTTCACGGGGAACAAGGCCAGAATGATGTTTATCTTCACACTACTTTCATGGGCTTTTGCCCTGTTTGCCGCCAAAATGATTCGATCCACTCTGCTCAGGGGCCCTAAGACACCCTTTGTGATGGAACTCCCTCCCTACAGGCTTCCAACCCTTAAGGGATTATTAATACACACTTGGGAGAGGACCTGGCAGTATGTAAAGAAGGCAGGAACAATCATTTTGGGGCTTTCTATCATTCTGTGGGCCATGATGACCTTTCCACGATTGCCTGAACAGGAAATTCGGTCCTTTGACGCGGAACGGGGAAGGGTAAGGGCTTCTTTTCTGGCTATACCAGAGGTGAAAAGTCTGATTAGGGATGAGAAGACTCTTCAGGCTTTGGATACTCTTCTCCATGAATACCAAGAAACGGTTAGAAGAGATGGGGTGCACAAGGATGAAGGTGACGATCATCCACTTAAGCCTGTGGTCAGGTCGATTTTATCTCTGAAGGAGAATAAGAAGGTTGGGGATAAGGAGGGCATAGAGCAAAGGGTTGCCTTGTCCTACCTGATCCTAGAAAAGGAAATGAATGCCATTAACGGGCGCGAGCAGGAGGCACAGCTGAAGGCGACTATAGCCGGAAGAGTGGGCCAGAAACTGGAACCCCTGACAAGACGCATTGGTTTTGATTATAGGACCAATATCGCTCTTGTAGGGGGTTTTGCCGCCAAAGAGGTCATTGTCTCCACGTTGGGAACCGCCTATTCTTTGGGTGAGTCGGCCCCTGAAAAAAGCGGTTTTCTCTCAGAGAGGCTAAAAAAAGACCCCGGCTGGAATCCTTTGACTGCCTTCACCCTCATCATTTTTATTATGCTCTATGTTCCCTGCTTCGTCACCTTGATCAGCATTGGAAGGGAGAGTTCATGGGGGTGGGCCGGTTTCTCCATGATCTTCAACTTATTTTCTGCATATTTGGTCAGCCTGGTGGTCTACCAGGTCGGTCTATCTCTTGGGCTGGGAATATGATCTTCCGATGCAATCAGGCCTTCCAGCCGCAAGTTCGGTCTGCCTCCTCCCCAAAATAATCAGCGTTTTACCCCTGGAAAAATGAATCTAAACATGATAAATAATTCATTTTTGTTTTTAGGGAGACGAATGTATGGAGAGGATTCCGATCACAAAACAAGGACTTGATAAAATAAAGGCCGAATTAATCCACTTGGAAGGCATTGAAAGGCCTAGGAATATTCGAGCCATAGAAGAAGCTAGAGGCCATGGGGATTTGAGCGAAAATGCCGAATACCATGCGGCTAAGGAAACACAATCCTTTATCGAGGGCAAGATCAATGAGTTGAGGGCCGCCATCGGAAGATCCGAAGTGTTGGACATCGAGACAGGCCCGACGGATCGGGTCGTTTTTGGAAGAACCGTGCTGTTGTATGACGTGAATACTGAGGAAAAGGTCACATATCAACTGCTCGGCCCCTACGAGTCTGACCCCGAAAAGGGCAAGATATCGGTCACATCCCCCTTAGGCCAGGCATTAATCGGCAGAGAAGCCGGGGAGGAGGTCAGAGTGAGGACCCCTGGAGGCATTCAGGAATTCGAGATTGTTGAAATCCGGTGAAAACAGGAGAACAGATGGATGATCAAACCTGATTAGAGGCGTTTTGTGACAGTAAGAATATTCATACACGGGTTGGAAAGCAGTAATCAAGGTACCAAAGGGCTTTTTTTCAAGAGAGAGTTCCCTGATATGATCATCCCGAATTTTCCGGGCACTCTTCAGGAAAGGATGCGGAAGCTCAATAGGACTCTTTCGAAGCAATCCGGGATAAGACTTGTAGGTTCTAGTTTCGGGGGGCTGATGGCTACTCTATTCGCCCTGGAGAATGAGAGCCGGGTTGAAAGAATGATTCTTCTCGCGCCCGCGCTCAATTTGATGGCTTTCTCTGACGCACGGGAAAGAGAGTCATCCGTTCCAACCTGGATTTACCACGGAAAAGACGATAAAGTGATACCTCTGGGAACCATAGAAGGGGTGGCAAAGAAGACCTTTCGTCACCTTACCTTACATGTCGCGGATGACGACCATTACCTCCATAAGACTTTCAAGGGGATCGACTGGCAGGAGCTCTTGAACTGACCTGTCGCTATTCCCTATACCCCTGCGGTACTGGATCACCATCCACATGGACATTGTTAGACTCATCCAATGCAAATCGACCTCTGGCTATCATTTCAATAGTCTGAGGAAAGATCTTCCAATCCCCAATCTCTTTCAGACGGTCCTGATGTGCTTCAGCGGCTTTAATGAGTTTCTCTTTGTTTTTGACTAACAAATCAAGAGACTCAGGCAGTTCAACCTGTAATGGATCAGAGACCATCAGTAGAGGGCCTGTGTCTACACCTTGATCCGTCCAGAGTGTAGAGGATCGAAGAGTTGTCTCTCCTGCAGCTATGGCATCAAATACGGCGTTGTCTCCCACATATCGTCTCTCCCCATTCTGCGCCAAAATGGAGAGATCCGCGGGATGAACATTTACACACCTGTTCAGGGTCGTGTAGCTCATATAGCCTCCGAGTGCGACAACATCGATTTCAAAGGTTGCAATAAGGCCGGCTGCGACACGGTCATACTCCTTTCTTGCGGAAAGCCCTTCAAGAATATTGACCCTCCTGGGCAAACCCCTTAAACGGTAAAAAGCGCGTATGTCATAACTGAAGTAAGGAATCCCGGTCTCATGGGCGATTCTTTCCCCATGACATAAGCCATCTGATCTATCGCTAAAAATGAAGATAACCTCATAGGGAGAAGAGCCATCTCTCGATCTCAGGAGTCTCTCTCTCTCAAGGAGTCTGATGATATTGGTTCCGGATCCAGACATAAAGGCCGCCACTCTCATGGGCCGACCCGCCTCATTAGGGTCAAAAAGGGGTGTCAAAGGCATGTTTTTCATCCTAGAAAAGGTTTTTAGGGGTACGGATTTGTGAAAAATTCCTCTATTTCCATTTATTATGCCTTGCCATTCTGAGTTATAACAAAGCCTGAAAAATGAGAATAAAAGAAAGGCTAATCAGTATGCCTTCCGATTGTCGCGGCTTCTCTCCGGCCAGAAGGTGTGTATGAGTCTAAGCTATATCCTCTTCGTTAATCAAGACAAAAAAATCAAAAAAGTCTTCAGTCGCACTTTCTAAGAGAAGGTTTTCACCGTAATTTTAGGCTTGATTCCGCACAGCCTTAGGACGATATGGAAGGAAGTGAACATGAGTTCGTGTGGGTATCAGCGCCGGTATTCTTATTCCATTCCAAATTGAAGACCTCTACAGCTTAAAGACGTCTAAAGCGGTTCTCCCGTAGTATGCCGTCCTATAGCCGGCGATCACAGCCCGTTTATTTTTTGGGATGAAATGATCATATAATTATGTATAGTTTTATGTAATTATTGTCTTATATATTGACAAATAACTCATTTTATGTATTAATAAGATTAATAAAATCAGAAAATAGGAATAGTGTGCCTCATGGCGCGATACATTGATTTTAGATAAGGAAAGGGCTGGCAGAGAAAGGTCGGTCTCAGCAGGAAACACCAGATGATCGGTACGTAAATCATAGAGGAGATAATATGCGATGGTGCGCTTTTCTGACATCGTGATAAATGAAGATAAGAAGAAACCGAGAAAGAAGGATCCCACCTCCGAGATCAAAGCCGAAGGGGAAGAATCGGCGATGAGCAACGCTGATATTGCGGAAGCGCTCACCGACACACAGATTCTGAAAGTCAGAGGAAAAAAAACTTTTTATGCCCCTACAGTAAAAGAGGAATGGAGTTCAGAAGTCATTGCCTACTACGATAAGTTTGTTCAAAAGGCGATGCAAACCAGGGAAAGAGTAAGGAACGAGCAGGGAATAAGTCCGTCTCCCATTCTTTCTGACCTTCACCATATTTTGACCCAGGATCTTATAGAAGATCTCTATGAATATTCCATGTTCTGTCCTGGTGATTACGAGGAAATACTGGTCCATGACGTGAAGGTAACATTTGTGGCTCTGATTGTCGGAAAAGGATTGGGCTATGATCTCAGGATGCTTTTAAAGCTAGGTCTTGCCGGGCTTTTGGAGAATGTGGGAATGTATGAGATTCCAGAGGCTGTCTTGCAGAAGAAAGAGAAGCTCGATGACGAGGCGATGGCTTTGATACGGGATCATCCCAAAAGGAGCTACGAAATTCTTGCGGAAATGGGAGAGAAATTTCGTTGGTTGGCGGAAGTTGCTCTTCAGGCTCATGAAAGAGCAGACGGATCCGGTTATCCCTATGGCCTGAAGAAGGAACAGATCTATGAGATGTCGTTTATCATAGGGTTAAGCGATGTCTATGTGGCCATGATAACCGACAGACCCTACCGAGATAAATTCGTGCAGACCGATGCGATAAAATACATCCTTGAGGAGGGGAGCGGACAGTTCCCTACGGAAATCCGAAAGGTTTTTCTCAATCAGCTATCCCTTTTTCCTGTGAATACCTATGTGAGATTAAACAACAAGTCCATCGGGCGGGTTCTGTGTACGGACAGGAATCAGCCATTGAGGCCCACCATAGAGATGGTGCAAGATAGCGCGGGAAATAAGATGTTGAAACGAGAGCTGATTCAACTTTCTGAGAATCCACTGCTGTATATTACCGAGAGTCTTCATGAGAGAGATATCTCCTAAGGATTTTTTTTACTATTTGCGGGGTATAGAAAATGTTGGTGAACCGATATTATTCTCCACTCCTCATTTTTCTGATGTCCTGTGGTTTGGTTTTTTTGATTTCATCCTGTTCTTCATCCACGGCTGTGAAGGGGACGCCTGTTAAGGAATTGAAACTTACCGAAGGCAAGAGGATTGTGGCGGAGGTTGTGAGTCAAGAGGACAGGGAGGCGGTCGCGAGATTAAGCCAAGTCAAGGAGAATGCGGTTTTTAAGGAGATTAGGGGTGTTTCGGAATACCGGGTTGGTCCTCTTGATGTGCTGGAGATCAATTCATACATAGGGGACAAGATGAACACGACGTCTGTGACGGTGAACAGCCGGGGAGCGATTTCGTATTCATTTATAGATGATCTGGCGGCTGCGGGTCTTACGCCCAGCGAACTGGACCGTGAGATAACGGAGGGTTTGTCGAGTTATATCAGGAATCCGAGGATAGACGTATTGATTAAGGAATTTAACAGTAAGAGTGCGATGGTATTGGGTGAGTTTGCGTCTTTGCAGACGACGTATTATATGCAAGCGGGGAGTGGGAGGATTCCGTTAAAAGGAAGGATGACGCTGCTGGATTTGATTGCTGAGGCAAGAGGATACACTGTTGATGCGGATATTAAGAACACGAAGCTGATCAGGGGTGGACAGACGTATATGATCAATCTGTTTGATATTATAGAGAAGGGTGATCTGAGTCAGAATGTGGTTATTGATGACGGAGACACGGTAGAGATTCCGGAGTTACCCCAATTTGGCGAGAGGGTGTATGTATTGGGTGAAGTAGCGAAACAGGGGATATATCCTCTCAAGGATGCTAAGGATTTATTGGCCGCGGTATCTTTGGCCGGCAGTTTTACGAGGTTTGCGAAAGAGGAGAACACGCTGGTGATGAGGGGGTATGGCCCGGACAAAGAGCCGCTGGTGATGATGTCTGATCTGAAGGCCCTGTTGAGGGAGGCGGATCTTGGGCAGAATGTTCATCTTGAGGATGGGGATTTGGTGTATGTGCCCCGAATGAAGATAGGGGATGTCAACGACTGGGTGGAGAACATAAAGCCGATTCTGGATATTCTGCTTTGGCCTGGTGAATTTGACAGATACTATTCTGACGATGAAACCCTCTTCGCCTTTTAAGGGGGCAACGGATCAGGGTTATTTCAGTCCTCTACAGTTCAGGGGTTGAATGGTTACAAAGGGCAAGGATTAGTCTTGGCGCAATATGATATAAACCTAAGAGAATACTGGCGTATCCTTAAGAAAAGGAAACTC
>JAFGFY010000032.1 GCA_016930795.1 Deltaproteobacteria bacterium | reverse complement strand
GCCGCGCAATACCTTCCAAACGGTAACGTACACGTTACTTCCACCCATAGCGGACATCTCTTTGAGGTTACAGAAGAGAAAGAAGTTGTATGGGATTATGTAAGTCCTGTTTTCGGGGGCGAGATGAAGTGCCTGGTTGAAGATGGTGAAATGCAGAACATGATTCACAGGTCCTATCGTTATGGCGCTGACTATCCGGGGCTGAAGAATAAGGATTTAAGTAACAAGGTCCCTCTGACAGAATGTCCGGAATTTTATAAGATCTATAAAACAGAGGAAGAGAAATAACTATTGCATGACGTGACTGGTATATATTTCAATAATCAATAAAAACAGGATAGAAATCAAGCGCTACTTTTTACGTTTACTCGTTTTTTCTTTTTCATCATACTGTCATAATCCGTTACGAGTCGAAATGCTCGAGCTAGTCCTTCTACGAATAGCCTTTGATTCATGAAGATCGGTCCGGGTCGATTGATTATCGTGTTGTTAATCGTACCTAATGTAATTTGGAACGCGAAGCGGATGTTTGTTTGTTCCAAATCAGTCAATGTGCGGTCGTTTTGTTCGCTCAATATTCCAATAACCCTAGTCGCTAGGTCGTGACCGGACCGTCTGATCGGCGTCCAAAAGTCAGGATCGCGCATACTCCGTACCAGCGCGGCCCGCCAAAAGTTTTGGTTTACCCAGTAGTAATGAACAATATCTTTTATTAATTCATCTATCAGAACATTGATCTGTACGGTTGTAAATAGATGCTCAAGATCGACACCCCGAGTTTCGAAATGATGGGCGACCATGGCATTGAAGAACTCATCCTTACTTCGGAATCGCGCGTAAAACGCGCCAACGGAATAGCCGGCTGATTGGGAAAGCTCGGCCACTGTAATTGCGGTAAAATCCCGCTTTTTTAATAATTGAAAACCTGTTTTAATCAAAGCATCATATGTTCTCTTGCTTCTATTCTGCTTGATACTCAATCCTGGAATCTCAATTAAATGCTTATTTCCAAGTTTCATAATATTCTTGCCTTCATATCAGTTGAATGGCAAAAATCTGTTTTATTTTGAGATTGAGTATAAATATGATAGTTCCATGTGTCAAGAAAATAAAGAAAAAATGCAGGTATCAGATGATCTTTAATAGGCTTTTGAGGTTTCAAAATTAACCTTATTGAACTACTTGTCAAAATGTACCATATTTAAGCAAGACCTATTGAAATCAATATTCTAAAGAACGAAGGCGTAACATAAAGGAGTGGTGATTCAAAAAAATGCCGATAGAAAAGCTTGAAATAGAAAAAGTCTTGCAGAGTATAACGGATAGGCTTCTATTGGAAAATTAAAAAAAGGAAAAATGAGAAATCCTATTTCTTACGTTTTTTGATGGATTACGCTTAATAATAATATCGCAATCCGAAACGAGCCGAAATGCTCGAGTCAATTTCTCTAAGAACAGCCTTTGATTCATGAAGATCGGTCCGGGTCTATTGATTATCGTGTTATTAATAGTGCCCAAGGTGATTTGGAACGCGAAACGGATGTTCGTTTCTTCCAAATCAGTTAAGGGGCGATCTGCATGTTCACTCAATATCCCGATAACCCTACTTGCTAGATCGTGACCGGATTGTCTGATCGGTGTCCAGAAGTCAGGATCGCGCATACTCCTTACCAGCGCGGCTCGCCAGAATTTCTGGTTTATCCAGTAATAATGGACGAGATCTGATATCAATTCATCTACAAGATCATCGATAGGCACAGTAGAAAAGAGGTACTCACTAGCTGCAATACGATTTTCTAGATGATGAGCGACCATGGCATCAAAGAATTCGTCTTTACTTCGGAATCGCGCGTAAAAAGCACCAACAGAATAGCCGGCTGATTGAGAAAGAGAAGCAACTGTGATTTTATCAAAGTCTTCCTTTTTCAATAATCGAAAACCTGTTTTAATCAAGGCGTCATAGGTTTTTTTACTTCTAGCCTGCTTAATACCTAATCCACGAAAGTTTGTTGAATGCTTGTTTTGGAGGTCCATAATTTTAGTGTTTTATAGCCTTTTGGTTGGTAAGAATTCCACATTGACGGTTGCCTGATTTCCTAGACGTAGTATTCCCATATCTCAAATAATATTATAGCCAGTGTCACTAGTCAACTATGTTATCTCATCAGAGAGTCAATTATGACCTCTATCCATCCCAGCAGTCGGTCTGTAATTGGGGTAACTGGAGGGTCATGAGCGACCTGATATACTTGTTGAATCCATCTTCTTCCTGTTCTTCAAGACGACTGATTTCCCTCCTCGCTTCTTCCATGAGGCCATCATTCTGAACCACGGCCATATCTTTCATTCCCGGATAGGTGCGTTGAATCAGAGAATAGGCCTGCTTTTGCTCCTTGGACATGGCCAGATATTTGTCTATCTCGTCAAGCATGGCCTGCTTGTGCGTGTCAAGACGTCCGTCCACCTGCATGAGCAGGTTAAGGCTGAAATCTCCACATCGGAAATGGGTGGGCATTTGATCCAGATGCTCAAGCAGGACACGGATCTCCGCTACCACCTCCTCGTCGTTCAAAGGCACGAAAACACCTTCATCAACCATTCTCTGGAGGGGTGACATGGGATGGATGGCAAGAGTGCGAACTCGAATAAAGTCGGGCCGAATCTGATTGAGAATTTTAGCGGTCTCAAAGGCATGCTCTTGACTCAAGGCACGGCCGCCCAGCCCGGGCATGATATATTCTGAAAGAGAAATGCCTGATTCAACCACACGAAGTCCCCCTGTGAGGATATCCTCAGGCTTGATGCCCTTCTGGATTAGCTTCAAGACCTTGAGAGACCCGCTTTCCATTCCAGTATGAATCCTTGTGAGGCCGGCCTCCTTGAGCCGCTGGTAGTCATCAAGGTTCTTCCTTTTCATTGATTTCGCCCGCGCATAGGTGGTTACTCTTTCAATGTTGGGAAAAACCTTCTTGATGTGGGCGATGATCTCGACCAACTCCTCTGTCGGAAGAATCAGGGTGTCGGCGTCCTGAAGAAATGCTGATGTAAACCGGGTCAAATGCGCGGCATAGGTCTCGGCCATCATATTGATGTCATTTTTGACCTCGATCACACTCCTTTTGGAAAACTTCTTGCCTTTGTAGGCCGGACAAATATGACAACGGTTCCATGGACAATTTCTTGTGACCCTCACGAGAAGACTCGAGGCCTCACTGGGGGGTCGAATAACGCCCTGTTCAAACATCGCGTTCATTGGATTTCGACAATAGCCTGAGCGGGACACCAATATTCTTCAGAGACGCATACGCCACAATCCGTGCATATTTCGACGTCGATGTGAACGGGTTGAAGAATCAGCTCATCCATTTTTTCTTTTTCATCCGCGATGATTGCGCCCTCGGGACACCTCTTGATGCAATAGCCACATTTGAGACAGGAATCTGTAACTTTGTACGGCATTTGGACCTCCTGCTTAATCAAATCCCTTATCCGGCCACATTGACCAGTCAATTTTTTCTCTTGCCTCCTTTGGCAAGAGCTGTGGGTAGAATTTTTCAGTATGTTCCGGACCCTGGTTGATCTCGATAAAAAGAAAGGGCTTATCCACTCTAAGCGGTCTCCACGGAGAGTGGATAAAATTCGGCGGAATGTAAATGATCGTGGATTCAGTAAAGGTATGCCTCTCCAGTTCAGGGCCCATGTACATTTCGACCTCAGCATTCAGGTCCATGGGATTATCAGGGTCCCCTCCGATATGCATTAACAGCTCGGCGCTCTTGTGTATGTGGGGTGGATGTCCGGCGTATTCATAATCACCGAGTATGTCACCGAATCCAGGCGCTACCCAGTGAACAAGATAGAAGTTGCACCCTTTGGCGACCGAATTATCCATACGCGCGACGATGGGTCGCAAATCATCAACCTTTGGTGTGTTTATCCCATACTTTACAAAGTACTTGTCATATTTCCCCATCTCTTCAATCTCCTTTATTCATCCGCCTTCGCAGGAAACCCCGCATTTATGCGGGGAGGAATGCTCTTGTCATTCGCTTCGGCGGATGTCGCCCTTGACGCCCGGGGCGGATAAACCCGCCGAAGCCTTGTGCGAAGGCGGGTCATGTAATGGGAACCACGGGTTTACCCGTGGGGCTCCATTTGGTTTTCAAACCGTGGTCTTTCCAGGACCGAATGGACGAATTACGGAAAATATAAATGGTTTTTCGACTCGAGTAATCGTCAACGGACAGTGTGGCAAACCCTTCGGCATAATGGCTATTGTCGGCGTATTAATGATATGTTTTTCCTGTTCAATACCGATTGACAGTTCAGCCTCAGCACCCAGATAACTCAGATCATCCGTATCAGCCCCTATAAAACAGAGAAACTCATGATAGTTATGCACATGAGGTTTATCAGGAATGGGCCCGAACCTGTAGGGCGCTTTCTTTATGCTTTCATGGGACATGTTGAATTTAAAACCAAAATCCTTAAAATCGATTTCCGATATGGTTCCACCCGCGTCATCCCGGTTCAGGGGGCCATAATGCCACGCTCCTTTCCTTATGAAAGGGATGTGCAAGATGTTTTTAACATATTCCGAGAACCATCCGGCAATAGAAGAAGGTTCGGGACCGGCCGCTTTCGAAGAGAGTTTCGTGTGTTTGTATTCGGGCGCGCAGGATACGGACATGAATATAAAAGGTTTGTCGATCCGGTTATGTGTCGCCGGCAGATGAGGAAGCCCCTTGGGAACGGCAACAGCGCTTGAACAGGTGAAGATATGCTTTTCCTGTTT
>JAFGFY010000218.1 GCA_016930795.1 Deltaproteobacteria bacterium | reverse complement strand
TGATTCACCATCAAGGCATCATCTGCCATTCGACAGGCTCATGGCCCTGAGTAAGTCGAAGGGCTGTGTTGCCTTCGATCGCTCCTCGGCGCCTTACATCTAATACCTTGCTGGTGATCAGGGATAAGTCCAAACCACTTGATTTGAAACAATATATACATATTAGATGGTGGATTTTGGTTGTCTCTGAATTAAGGCGGTCATGCCCCTTCCTAGGGTGTGAAGCCCTAGGGTTGACACCTTCTGAATTTGGCTTATACTTGTTTTACCCTGCCCTTATGAGAAGGGTGGATGCTCAAGTCGCGAACCCATTAAGGAATCCCTATAAACCGGCCAGGAGTTCTTCGTGAAGATTGAGGCCTACTCCTTTGGGTGGATGATCATTGATGGAAAAAAATACACCTCGGATCTTCTGATCTATCCCGACGGGCGAGTGGAGGATGCCTGGTATCGAAAAAGGGGTCATGAGCTCTCAACAGACGACATCTCAGCCCTCATACAGGCCGGTCCGGAGATCATCATTGCCGGTACAGGCGCCAGTGGTCTCATGAAACCGGAAAAGGACCTTGAAAAACGGCTCTTCCAAAAAGGCATAGGCTTCATCTCCCTGCCCAGTCATGAAGCTGTGAAGTGCTACAACCAATGGTCACTCGAAAAGCCTGTAGGGGCCTGCTTTCACTTGACCTGCTAGTTTCGTATCCTCAGAATTAACTTGAAAAAGAAGTACCTGCTGCACAAATTCAACGTGACATAGAACCGGCCAAAATGATGAAAGATATTTCTGGTACACGACACTGAGAGGGTGGAACAGCGCGAATAAAGGGCAGTTCCTGAGGAAACTGTTGCCTTTACGCCTTCAAAGGGATATAGACTATTTTGGGCGCTTTGCCTGATACAAGAAATGACAAATGAAAACGAAGAAAGGAGTGTTTATAAGATGGGAATAGAGACATTGGGCGTCATCGGAGCAGGACAAATGGGCGCGGGGATCGCACAGGTGGCCTCTGCCAGCGGCCTATCGGTGGTCATGTCCGACATCAAGGAGGAATTCCTGGAAAAAGGGTTTTCAACCATTGAGAAAAACCTGGGCCGCTTGGTCGCGAAGGAGAAGATAACCCAGGAAGACCTGAAGGCCGCTTTGGACAGAATAGAAGGGACCACTGCAATCGATAATATGGTCAAGGCGGATTTCGTGGTGGAGGCCGCTGTGGAGAATGAAGAGCTGAAGTTGCAGATCTTCAGGTCCTTGGACCATTGCTGTAAAGAGGATGTCATCCTCTCGTCCAATACCTCTTCCATATCCATTACCAAGATAGCAGGCGTCACCAAAAGACCTGAAAAGGTCATTGGCATGCATTTCATGAATCCCGTGCCTGTCATGAAACTGGTTGAAGTGATCAGGGGTCTGGGCACCACGGATGAGACCTTCCAGGCGACCAATGAACTGGCCAAGAAATTGGGCAAGATTCCGGTTCCGGCCAACGATTTTCCCGGTTTTGTCGCCAATCGAATCCTCATGCCGATGATCAACGAGGCGATTTACTGCGTTTTTGAAGGGGTGGGGACGCCGGAGGATATTGATCAAATCATGAAATTGGGGATGAATCACCCCATGGGCCCCCTCGCCCTTGGAGATTTGGTGGGACTGGATACGGTTCTGGCCATCTTGGAAGTGCTTCAATCCGGTCTGGGAGACGACAAATACCGGCCTTGCCCCCTGCTGAGAAAATATGTAGATGCCGGCTGGCTGGGAAGGAAGACCGGTCGAGGGTTCTACATCTACACCTAAGGAGCTCATGCTGTTCCCTCACAAATTTCCGATCTGCTCTCTGGACCCGTCCGTGGAAGGGAATCAAGTAAGCGGTAAGGGAGCGCCACACCTGAAACGGGGAAGCCCTTTCCAGCCGGGCAAAAAGTCCTAAACAGACTTTTTGCCCGACTGACAATAATTATTTGCGCCTCAAATGAATATGTGGTAATTTGACGAAAACACCTAATCGGGGGTGACCCGCGTGGCAAAGATCTTGATCGTCGATGATGAAGAACACATTCGCTTCCTCTATTCCGAGGAGCTATCTGAAGCGGGATATGAGGTCATCACCGCGGACAGCGGTTATCAGTTGCTTGAGAGGATAGAAGAGGAGAAACCCGATCTGGTGGTACTCGATATCAAAATGGTGGACTATAACGGGCTCGACCTCCTACAGGATATCCGCAACAGGTTTTACGACTTACCCGTTGTGTTGTGCACGGCCTATGATACTTTTAAGGAGGATATGAAGTCCATTGCCGCAGATTTCTATGTGATTAAATCCTTTGATCTGAGTGAACTCAAGAACAAGATCGCCATGGCCTTGGAAGCCAGTGTTCGTGCCGAATGAACCCACAAGGAAGCCTGCCGAGCAAGAAACCTGATCACAGATTTCCGTACCTCTTTCCACGCAAAATAAAATCCCGCAAATAGAAATAGTGGAAATCGCTGGAAAGGTGATTCTGCTTAGAAGCTTGACATCATTGGAGGAAAATAGCGTTATGGAAATCATGGTGACCCCCTCACGAGAAGACCAGCTGAAAGAAAAACCTGAAGACGACTCCCGACTAGGATTCGGCGACATCTTTACGGATCACATGTTCTTGATGGATTACCAGACGGGAAGGGGATGGTTCAACCCCCGTATAGAGCCGTACCATCATTTGGCCATCGATCCCGCGGCAATGGCCCTTCATTATGGACAGGAGCTGTTCGAAGGTCTCAAGGCCTATCGCGGACCGGACAACGGCATCTATCTCTTTCGCGCAAGGGATAATTTTGAGAGACTGAACAAGGGCGCAAGAAGACTGGCCATGGCGGAAGTGGACATCGGTGTCGCCATGGAAGGGATGAAAAAGCTGATTCTATTGGACCAGGAATGGATCCCCCGCAGCCCTGGGACCTCCCTTTATATCCGGCCCACCTTGATCGCCACGGAAGCGCACTTGGGTGTCCGTCCAGCCCATGAGTACCTCTTTTTCATCATCCTCGGTCCTGTCGGCGCCTACTACAAAGAGGGTCTGAATCCCGTAAAGATCTGCGCGGAGGACCAATATGTTCGCGCGGCCGTGGGCGGTACGGGGAACACCAAGAGTGCCGGGAATTATGCCGCGAGCCTGCTGGCAGCCGAGAAAGCCTATAAGAAGGGATGCACTCAGGTACTCTGGCTGGATGCGAGAGAACGAAAATACGTGGAAGAAGTGGGAACCATGAATATGTTCTTCGTGATTGAGGACGAAGTGATTACGGCACCCTTGACGGGGAGTATCCTCCCGGGGATCACTCGGGATTCGGTCATCCGTATGATCAAAGATTGGGGTATAAAGGTCTCTGAGCGCGCTCTCTCTATGGATGAGATCATCGCCGCAGCCAAGGACGGAAGACTCCGGGAGGCCTTTGGGACCGGGACCGCGACTGTCATCAGCCCCGTGGGTCAAATCCTCTATAAGGATGAAGAGTATGTGGTGGCGGGAGGTGAAATGGGGGAGATCTCCCAGAGGCTTTACAGGGAGATTATGGCCATCCAATACGCCCGGAAGGAAGATCCCTACGGGTGGATCGAGAGAATCGGGTAAAGGGAGATGATCCCGACCATAGAATGGCATGGCAAACAGGTTCGCATGATCGACCAGAGAAAGCTCCCCCATAAGGTGGGATGGCATATTTGCAGGGGATACAAGGATGTCGTCAAGGCCATAGAGGGCATGGTCATTCGAGGGGCGCCTGCCATCGGTGTGGCCGCGGCCATGGGATTGGCCATGGGCGCGGCCTCCATCAGGGTGAAATCCTTGGATGCCTTCAGAGACCGTTTCACGCGTATGGCCGACGAGATGTCAAAGGCACGCCCGACAGCGGTCAATCTCAGGTGGGCCGTGGAAAGGATGTCCCGGGTCGTCGAGAAAGGGGCTTCCGGGTCTGTAGAGTCCGTTAAGAAGGCCCTCAGGCATGAGTCGGAAAAGATCCTTGCCCAAGACATTGAGATCAACAAGAAGATCGGCCGCCACGGGCAAAGGCTGGTTCCCAAAAAGGCCACGATCCTAACGCACTGCAATGCCGGGTCCCTGGCCACCGGCGGATACGGCACGGCCTTGGGTGTGGTCAGGGCCGCTCAAGAGGCCGGAAAAGATGTGGCTGTTTTGGCGGATGAAACAAGGCCCTGGCTCCAGGGGCTTCGTCTGACCGCCTTTGAATTGATGCAGGATAGAATCCCGGTGACGGTTATTGCCGACAATGCCGCCGGATCATTCATGCGCAGGAAGAGGGTGGACCTCGTGGTGACCGGAGCGGACAGAATCGCCGCGAACGGGGATGTGGCCAACAAGATCGGGACCTATCAGATTGCCGTTCTGGCCAAAGAAAACCGGATCCCCTTTTATGTGGCCGCACCCCTTTCCACCATCGACCTCACGCTCGCATCAGGAGACCTGATCCCTGTGGAGGAAAGAAACCCCCGGGAAATCAGTCACCTCGGAGATAAAACGCTCGGCCCTTCAGGTGTCCGTGCAGCCAATCCCGCCTTCGACATCACCCCCAGCAAATATGTGACGGCCATCATCACGGAAAAGGGGATCATCAAGCCCCCTTTTAAGACCGGAATCAAAAGGTTTTTTTAGCTATCTGCCGGGTATTCTCAAGAATGGAATCGTGGGAAAAAATCCTCTCCGAGAGTATAACGACCGCCGGCGCGCTATCCTCTTTGTTTGAAATCAACAAAGACGAGATTCAGCGTGTGATTGCCGAGTATCCCCTGACCATCAATCCCTATTACCTCGGGCTGATCCAATGCAAAGGAGACGGCATCTACAAGCAGGCCGTGCCGGATATCCGGGAAATCACTGAACACCAAGGCCTGGAAGACCCTTTGGACGAGGAAGCCCTGTCCCCGGTCCCAGGCCTCACCCACAAATACCCTGACCGGGTCCTCTTATTGGTCTCGGGCCGCTGCGCCATGTACTGTCGGTTCTGCAACAGGAAGAGAAAGGTCGGCCAGCCGGCCATGGTGACCCGGCAGACCGTCAGGGAAGGCCTATCGTACATCAGAGCCAACAGAGAGATTCGGGATGTCCTCCTCTCGGGCGGGGATCCCCTCCTTCTTCCGGATCAAGAACTCTTCGGCCTTCTGACAGAACTCCGCGCCATTCCCCACGTGGAGATCATCCGCATAGGGACCCGAATTCCCTGCTCCCTTCCCCAACGAGTGACACTCGGACTTGCAGACATGCTCAAAGGGTTTCATCCCCTCTATATCAATACCCACTTCAACCATCCCCTGGAGATCACACCGGAGGCCTCTCTGGCCTGCGCGAGGCTGGCCGACGCGGGCATTCCTCTGGGTTGCCAGACGGTTCTTCTGAAGGGGGTTAATGATGATCCTGCCGTGATGCGTGAGTTGATGCAAAAACTCCTCCTGATCCGCGTGCGGCCCTATTATCTGTTTCAGGCCGACCTGGCCAAAGGGACCTCACACTTCTGGACGCCTTTGAAAAAGGGGATAGAGATAATGTCGGCCCTTCAAGGCCACACATCAGGCCTTTGCGTGCCCACGTTCATGATCGACATCCCGAGCGGAGGAGGGAAGGTCCCCATAACACCGGAGTATGTCTTGGGGGAAGATCATGGAGAGATCTTGATCAGGAACTATCAGGGGGAGGTCTATTCCTATCCGGTGTTATAAGAGAAAGGCATAAGACGCAAAAAACCAGACCGGGCTATGAAACGCCCGGCCTGGTTTTTGGTTATAGGGTTATGGGTAACGCCGTCCTTCGACCCTGCGACACAAAGCCTACTCGAAGTTCACGCGCACGCCCATGTAGAAACGACGACCCCTGGTGTCGTAGATCCCGCCGCCGCCGATCGAGCCGCCGGTCAGTTCGTTTTCTTCAGGCTCGGTTTCGACGTTATAGAAGGGCGGATCCTCATCCAGCAGATTCTCCGCGCCGAAGCGCAGCCAGATATTGTCCGTCAGATTATAGCTCGCCTGCAGGTCGAACAGGCTGTATGGGTTCCGCTGCGTCCGAGTGTCGCCGATAGTCGCGTAGGCCGCCGAACTGATCCCATCCACGTATCGCCACACGAGGCCGACACGGAGGTCTTCCCAGGTGTAGCTCAGGTTGGTATTCGACCGCCACTCATAGCTGTCGCCAAAGAGGCCGTTCTGATACGGGCCCGTCGTGCCGACATAATCGACGAGTGGGTTCACACCGAGGAGCTCGGTCGATTTCTTATCGAGCAGATAGTTGAACGTCGTGATGAAGCCGACGCGGCCGGGGCCCATATCCTTGGCCCAGTTGATCTGAAGGTCGATGCCGGACGTCTCGAAATAGCCGTTATTCCAGAACGTGGTCATGATTTCACCCATGGCCCCGGCCTGGGTGCGCGGGGTGCCTTTACAATAGGGCGAGTTGGGATCATAGGTCGGATTAAAGGCCGGGTCGAAGCACTGTTGCAGCGCGAGATCGGTCGATTGTTCACCAATCGCATCCTCAACCGCGATGTCATACCAGTCGACTGTGACCCGCAGGTCCGAAATCCACGGATTCTCGAAATTCGAGTCGAACACGACGCCCACCGTCCAGGTATCGGCCGTTTCCGGTTTCAGTTCCAGGTTGCCGACCGTGTGCGGGAACGCGCCTCCGAACCCGGCGCCAAGGGCGCCGGGGGCGGTAGGTGTTGTGCCTGCCACGACATCCCTATAGTCAATCCCGTAATATGTCTGGTCGGCATTCGGATTGCCGCTGGCCTCCATCAGCTCACCGCACAGCCTGACCACGTCGGCCCAGTGTTCCGTGTTCACCTCCGGATTGGCGCCGTACGGATTCAT
>JAFGFY010000217.1 GCA_016930795.1 Deltaproteobacteria bacterium | reverse complement strand
GGGCGTTATGCATTCAATATTAAATAGAAGAGCGGATTTCGTGATATGAGCGTACCTGACAGAATCAAAGAATTAACCGGAAAGTGGGACGTTATTTCTTATTGTACTTGACAAGTCTGCTCGAATTCTATATTGGTCTTTTATGCCTAACCTATAGCGCTCAGTTAAATTCACCCATTATGTAAAGCTTTACATAATGGGTGAAATCTCATGAGCGTCGAAGTCCTACTAACCAAAGTTTCAACGGTCCACCACTGACCATTTTTTCAAAGGATCGGTGCCATTCTGAATATCCTCTTGGGGAGGGCTGAAAAAGTCCAATGTTACAACGTCCTCCAGAGCTTCGCCTCCGCCATGAGGTGTGTTAGCAGGGATGAAGATGAGGTTGCCTGCTTCCAACACCATCTCCCTTTCTTCAATAATGAGGGATAACCGGCCCTGTATAATTAAAGTAGCTTGCTCCACTGAATGGTGGTGTATAGGAGCAGAGCTGCCCTTCTTAAGAAAATATTTGGCCACACTCATGTTTTTGCCCGCCGCGGTCCAGCGAGAGACCTTGTTACTCAGCTTTTCCTCTGGCAATTTGTACAATGGAATCTTTTCTACGGGCACCGCGATATTCTCCCTGCACGAGAACCTTTGTTTATGACCACAATCGGAGTAAAAACGCTTCATGACCTGGCAAACATAATTCCGGCCGATCGGCACAGGAAATCTTAATCAGTTTTTTGATCCACGATTGGACGATTCGGTTTAGGATTGCAGAAATCCGGATTGTTGTATTCTGGATCCGGGTAGGTATAAAATCCGTGCCGATTTTTTAACGCCCAGCTCACCTTGCTTGATCTTTTGCTCCAGGCGGGGGGGAGGGAAATCTTCAGGTTTATTTGAATCTCGGTAATAGATCATCTCAATGTCATATACCACATCCAGACCTATGGCATCCATCAAACCGAAAGGTCCCATGGGAGTTCCATTCGCAATCATCCATGCACGATCTATTTCCCGGTAATCAACAAAATTTTCAGCCCACATGAAGAGCACCTCTTTTTTGATTGCTCGCCAGATACGGTTATAGCAAAATCCCAGGAGTTCTTTTTTAACCTTCAGCGGTACACACCCCAGCGAAATCACCCACTTTACGGCTGCATCCATTACTTCGGCCCGGGTGGCTGGGCTACCCATCACGTCAACCATGTTAGTAACAATAATTGGAGGGTAGAAATGAAGGTTGAGACATTGTTTGTCCTTTTTGGTACACGGCAATAGTCTTGAAACAGGAATTGAAGAACTAGTGGTGGCTAAAATCGAATTATCGGACGTAAGTTCATCCATCTGTTTAAACAAATCGCGTTTAACGGCGATATCTTCGGGGCCCGCTTCCATCACCAGATCGGCATCTTTTAATGCCTCCTTTAAACTCAAACTTGTCTTTAAGCTCTTTGCTGCATTCATCCACCTCTCCGGTGATATGATGGGTGCCCGGGAGCTGGATCCTGCAAATCCGGCTTTTTGCAGTGATTTTTCAAGTTTGGTGTTATCAACATCAAATATGGTAACTTTATATCCAAAAGAGAGAGCATGAACCGCAATTTGTGTTCCCATGGTGCCCGCGCCGATGACACAAACATTTCTTACCCTGTAACCCATAAATCAACCCTGATAAAACACCTGTACCAGTATGATCTGAGCCAGCCGGTCATGCTGTTTATAAAGCCGACCGACCGGCTCTTGATCCCTGATAAAGTGGTTCGGTTTGTACCCCTATTTAAGGACAAAAGGTTTACATCTCGCCAGCTTTCCGTTTACAGCCTGTTTCAGACAGAGGGACTGATGCCTCATCAATAGGGATCATTTTTAGAAACTTGCTGCCGGGATAGGAAGGATCCAGCTTGTTTTCACTTTTGGGTATAATTTCAACGACTGGAACTGGGCTTGACAGTTGATGGTCTTCAGCCCGCATGACAACCTCGCCGGTCATGCCAGTGTATTTCAGTCCTTCCCAGGCCTTGATAACTGATTCGGTATCAAAGGTCCCGGCTTTTTTAACCGCTTCAAAAAGCATTCGAATATAGTAAGAGTGAAAGGCAGCCGCATGCGGCCATTGGTATATGGTATCATCGGATTTAATGAATTGTTTGTAATTTTTGTGCCAATTCTTAAGCAACTCCTGGTTCTTCTCATGGGGATTGGCCATACTGCCTATATCCGCTTGTACATGACCGACTGCCGCTTGCTGCACATCTCTTAACAGGAATGGTTCTTCAACATAGTATGTTAATAATCTGCCTTTGAGTCCCAGGTTCTCGCCCTGTTTCAGCAGGTTAGTCAGATCGGGACCGAAGTTTGAGGAAAATATCCAAGGAACATTAGCGGCATTAAGCTTTGTTATATAAGGGGCAAAATCTTTAGTCATCAGTGGATGATAAATTTCGACCGCTATTTCTATGTCTGGACGAAATACTTTCAAGTGTTTCTTGAAATCAGCTGAAGCCTCCCTCCCAAAATTATAGTCCTGCGCTATAATGCCAATTCTTTTGACCTCCGGATAAGCAACCAGAAATGCTGCCAGTGCTTTGGAATGTGAGCTTGTACTGAGCGAAACACGAAAATGGTAAGGATTACAACCCTCGCCGGTCAAACTGGCCGCCTCTGCACCGCAATTAACGTATATCACCCTATGTTTTCTTGCGAGTTGGCTTAAGGCCTGGGCGATATGGGAGCCGATCTGCGAGCAGAGAACATTCACTTTATCCTCCAGGAGTGCTTTGGTTGCCTCTTTTACCGCAACCTCCGGCTTCATCTGGCTATCATAAGGAACAATCTCGATTTTTTTTCCCAGCAATCCTCCTTCTTCATTGTATTTGCTGGCATGGAACTGTACAGAGGAAACGCCAAGGTCTCCCAGGTACTTAAAAGGTCCGGACATGGGGTCGAATGTAGCGATTTTAAAGGTGTCGGCGGCCTTTAACGGTGATCCTATCAGTCCGATACATACAATCAGCGTGATCAGGATCATTACCCTTTTAAACATTCTGTTTTCTATTTCGTTCTCCTTTCCTTAAAACGTTAATTTAGGGTTGATCATATTTCCAGGTATTTACGTCTCACTTCCACATTTTCGCGTATCTCCTCGCTGCTGCCTGAATAAACGATGCATCCTTTACTCATTAAATAACCCCGTTGCGCCAGGGAAAGAGCAACCTGCATATTCTGTTCAACCAATAAAATCGACACACTGTGTTGATGAATCTCCCTTAAAATATCTACAACACTTTTCCGAGCCAGCGGAGCCAGACCTTCCGTAGGTTCATCCACCAGCAGCATTCCAGGATTTCCCATCAGTGTTCGCGCTATGGTCAGCATTTGCTGCTCACCGCCTGAAAGGGCGATGCCCCTGAGATGACTAGTAGCGTTGTTGGCGGGACCGTAACGTTGAATAATATAGAAATAAGCTGGTGGAAGGCGGACAACCAGGGAAATTTTGTTGCGAAATTCTTGATGAGCGAGGTCAAGCAGCTCGCCGAAACTGAGGATTTAGAAATTCCAGGCGAAAACGAGCTTACTTTGGTAGGCTCTACTACCGATGGAGTGGAATTTTTTGGGACGCAAACCATAACCGTCATAGACGTTCAGCCCTCCGGTACAGGAGGCAAATAGATACATCATCATTTTTATTATTTTCCTGAAGACGATCATGGTTCAGAAGTTAAGATATTTCGGGAAAGGGATCATTTTTGCTTTTCCTTGTAACCCTTATGCAAGTTGCGGCGTCCAAAGGCTATAGATCTTAAAAGACGGCTAAAGGAGGCCAAACGTGAAAATTATGGAGAGCGTTCTGGTTGGAGCGATGATAGCCAGCCTAGCATTGTCCGCACCCGCGTTTGCGGCGGGGGGACAAGGTAAGGGGCAGGTTGCGCAAAAGCAAACCAATGGTATGAAGAAGATCCAAAAGCAGCAGCGTCTTCGGGACGGGTCCTGTACGCAATCGGGGACTATGCTTGGTGCAAAAGCAAAGAGAGGTAATAACTACGGCCCCGGTGATGGGAGTGGTTATCAAGGAGACAAACCGGAAGACGGCACCCGCTACGAGGTACCCGACAATCAGTAAAACCTCTTGGAGCGGCGCCAGAGTGGGCTTTTCTCACCTCTGTCGCCGCTCGTCTTTGTTCTCAGTGATCGACTCTGAATCATGATCCGGAAGTTGACTTTACACCCGATTTATCAGTCGCCTTGCCGCTGATGAGGCTTTCTTTTCGTTTACCTGTTTCTACACAGTTGCTAAGAGCGCCTGCCAATCATTTACCTATAGGATGGCTGAAAGACCGGAATGATGATCTAAAGTCAGAATTTTCGGGGGCAGACCGGAATTAAAATTGCGTTGGCACTATTTCACTTTAACACTTCTCCTTCTGTCTTCTTCTCCCTTTGTCCCACCATTGTGCTGATAAAGCATCCTCCGCCCCCACCTCCGCTTTCAGTGCTTTGGCTTGATACAGCAGCTTGGAGTCCTGTGAAGTGTTTCGCGAGGATAACGATAGTCTGCGGGTCTTCGTATGCATTATACTCCGGGTCCACTTCCAGCCATCCCTCGCCTGCGGCTGTTAGCATTCCAGTTGGTCCGTCCCAAACCTTCACCCAGACGTTGTCATCATACAGAGCCAAGCTAATGTGATTCATGTCGGAGTAGCCTGGACAAGGCAATTCTATCCACACCGGTTGTCTGAAAACGGCACCGGACGGTTGGAGATTGAGCGGTGTCCCGACAGGCGACAGGTCCGGCAGGTTCAGGTTTGGAATGTCCTCGGGAGACCCGAGCGTAGGAACCACGCCGGGATCCATCAAATTGTTATAAAGCAGCATGAATCCTTTCAGGTCACCGGCTGAGATGCCCCATCCCGCATTGTAGGGAGCAGAAACATCTCCATTACCAATAACGAAAACCTCACGGGAGCATCTGCTTTCCACATTCTCCCTATTGTATGCCGTAACAACGAAGCAGTATGTTGTGGCTTCGTCCAGTCCGTGGAGAGTGAATTGCACGATTCCGGCATTGGGGTTTTCATCCTCTCGTGGCGGCACTACGATCGGCGAATGTCCCTCTGCGGCTTCTTTGCCTGAATAATAGGCCGGATTTTGCCCCCCTGAACCGCCCGGCTTGTAATAGATTTTGTAGCCTGCCAGATCAAGTTCCGTGTTCGGCTCCCACGCAAGGGTTATATCCTTTGCCCAAACAGGCTGCTGGAAGAAAAAAAATGAACCGGGCAAAACAGTGCAAAAAAGCAGCAAAGCCAGAATTCTTAGTCTCTTGATGCCGAATATATATTTTCCTACAAGAGTCTTCATCGATATATCGAAAGTCAATGTCACTATTTATCCCTCACCATCAAGAACAGTAGGATCAGCAAAGTTTATGTCGAAGCTGTCCTATAAGCTCTGTTACATTGCATCGAAAGGCAAGTAAAAAATTCCGTTAGGTTTGGGTCGGTCCACATATGTCCCAGGCAGCATTAATATTCAACGGTTTTCGCTTCAAAGATGGATCTGATGCTGCAGCACATGTCCCCGAGCCGGCCACCACCCTCCTTTTTGGTTCTGGATTGGTGAGTACAGCAGGGTTGAGGAGGAAGTTCAGGAAAAGCTGATTTCGTGTACACAATGAATTTCCAAGGTGGGGTTTAGTCGTCGCGGCGCCTTTTACAAACCTCTCTGAGCCTTAAAATACCTGAAAATTGGGAAAAGTTTTCCATCAAAAGTGATGATCTCGTAAAAAGTCGCCTTAGTTGTCACTCCCGCCCTTCGACTTCGCTCAGGATAAAG
>JAFGFY010000216.1 GCA_016930795.1 Deltaproteobacteria bacterium | reverse complement strand
TTTGTGGTGTGCTGGACCCCGGAGAATTTCGGGCTGCAGAACATGTCCTGGAAGTCGGTGATCCTCGACGGCATGATTGAACGTGTTACCGATCCCGACGGAATCAGGAAGGCGGTGCAAACAGGTGAGAAGCATCTGGGTATGCCCGGCGGCTCCTGGGACAAGGTGCTGGAAATGACCCTGAAGAAACCCGAAGCCTCAAATTTCTGGAAAATAAAGCCCACGCAAGTCGGTGGAAAAGGAGTTGAAGGTTTTAAGGAGGAATTTATCGAATAGGGGAAACAGCTTTATGAGGTTCTTAAACAAAAAATACAGGAGGTATACATGCCAGGCATTGAATTCGATTTTGCGGAACAATCAGCAAATTTAGAACCGGCGGTGCGGATGCTCTACCAGACCTATACCGATGTCCTTCCCTATCAGCATAAATTTAACGATGCCCTCATAAAGGCCCACCTCCAGGGACTTGATTTTTCCGTAAAGCACAACCTGTGGAAGGAAAAGGTGGAGCATGAGGCCTATATCCTGGGTCCGATTCTGGAAATGATCGGCGGCTGGGTGCAGGAGCAGGGTCCGGAAAAGGGATTGTGGGGTATCTTTGAGGCAAACTCCTGCCACTATCAGCAGTTCGAGCGGATTGAGGTAAAACCCGGAGAGCGCCTGCTGCAGTGCCCCTATAAGGAAATGCTGGAAATCGTGAGCTCTCTGGGAACCTTCAGCATTACCTGGGAGGATGTGCATCACAAATGGTGCATACCGTTATGGAAGGCATTCGCTAAAAAGGTCGGCATAGAAATTGAGGTTACTCCCGGGGAGACCTGCTGCGTTAGCCTTAAGAAGTAGTATCGGTAAAACAGAAAGTTCTTAGCCTGAATGCAAGGCTTGTTTGTGTTGATGAATTCTAAAGTTCGAAATTCGAATCTCGAAACCCGAAACAAATCCAAATGTCAAAAATTCAAAACCGGGTCCCTTGCAACTGGTGTTTGTGTCATTTGAACATTTGATTTTTTGTCATTGTTTCGAATTTCGGATTTCGTGCTTCGGGTTTATCCAAGGAGGTTCAAATGGTACGGCCAAGCCCGAAAGATTTTTTATCAAATTTACGCCAGCGGATGCCCTGGGGGGAGAAGCTGCGCCTCTTTATAAGAAATAATTTCATCAAGATTAAAACCGGCCGGAACTGCTGCGGCCACCCCGGGGAACCGGGCTGCTGACGGTCCGCGCCCAAACGTCCCGGCGGGACAAAAGAATAGTAGGGGCGACCGGCCGGTCGCCCTTGCAGTTTGGATAAGCAAAATTAGGCATCGACTCCACATCATCAAGGAGGTCTAACCCGCCATCAGTTCAGAAAGTGATGTGGGCGAAAGAACCTGCCGGAGCAATGATCACATCAGGAAGTGCGGAGGGAAACGCATTCATATAGGTCTGCGTTACCAGATCTCTTTCTCTGGTAGTTGTGTGATCAAGCCTGTTATACAAGCCTCCCACCAGAAAGAGCGTGATACCTGTCAGCATAACAAGCCGCAATACTTTTCTCGTGATAGGTGCATAATCCGCATGTGCCCTCAGGTACTCAATTGGATGGATGGATAACGTAGTCATTGTGATTCCTCCCTTCAAATGATGCTGCCGTAAACACGTTGCCTTCCTGTTTTCCTGCTTTTATAGTACGGCCAATCTGCACACATTTCAATCGGGGAATCCCTGTTTTTGGCCTTCGCAATCTCTGATTTGCAGCTTAAAAAACCCTTAGCAGGCGGTTGAAAAACAATCACGCCCGTTATCATGGCTTTATCATTGTTTGCTTATGAAGAATGGATCCGGCTGAGGTGTTCAGATTGGAAATCGGGCAGGCGGTAGCGGCCGGTACATCGTTGCGGTATAACAGATCGTATCACGGGAAAAGGTAAGGGTTAGTTGTCAGACGGCCTTATGTCTTTGTATATATTGCCGCAAATGACATGACTCTTGCCTTGTATCCGTATGGTAAATACAGGTTTAATTTCTAATACCTGTGCTTCCTCACCTTTATAGAAAACATGCTGACCTCTATGGTACAGATGATTCTCTTTGCAGGCGGGATCCTTTACCTCATGCCTGTCAATCATAGATACCTCCCGGAGAAAAACTAAAAAAATAAAAAAACTGCCGTGTACGCTTCCGCACAATACCACCTTCGGCAGTCCAGCCTTCTATCTCACCAATTCCAGAAGCTCGTTCCAACTACGACTCAGCGGCAGCTATAGAACTGTGGCTTTCCGTCCCCCGGTCACCCGGGGTTTGGCTTTATCGAATGGTCCTTTATAGACATAAAAATCTAAAAATGCAATAGGCAAAACCCTGATTTTGTGGTTCGAAAACCCTGATTTTATATGAGCGAAATGTCCTTGGCCTGCTCTGCATTCCAGGGACACTATACGTAACCGTCTTTGATTTACAGGCTATTTTCTGCTGATTTGCTTTCGGTATGCTGATGCGGTATATAGAGTGTTATGCGAGTGCCTTTGCCGGGTGCGGTTTTAATATCCAAATGTCCGCCAACGTAGTTTAACCGCTCCTTAATGCTGAAAAGACCGAACGAATTGCTTTTACTCGCGGGGAACCCGGTGGTCGGGAGGTTAAATCCCATGCCGTTATCTTCAACACATACCCCCACGCCGATTTCGTCGCTTCGAATGGATACTTTCACATTGTGTGCCCCGGCGTGCTTCTTGACATTGACGAGCAATTCACGTACGGCATTAAAGATAAGAATGTTTATCTCCTTCTCCAGAGATCGTGGATGTCCATCATCTTCGAATTGGACGATGATGCCATCGCGTTCATGCATTTGTTCGGCAAGCCACTCCAATCCGGCGCCGAGCCCCAATTCGTGGAGAATGGGCGGATTCAGTTCGTATGTCAGGGAGCGCGTGCTGGCTATCAGCCGGGCAGCGGATGCAAGCATTTCGCTTGACAACTCCTTGCTTTCTTTCAGCGATTGTGATTCCTGCAGCATTTCCAGTTTGATTTTCAAACCACATAAAGCCTGTCCGACTTGATCGTGCAAATACGTCGCAAATTCCTGCCGGTTTCGCTCTTCAGAGGTTATGAGCTGTGATGCCAGCGATCTCAACTGGTTCTGATATTCAAGAATTTTTTCTTCAGCATGCATCCGCTCGGTGATATCGTCAACCATCTCTATGGCTGAGGTTATTCTGCCTTCCTTGTCTTTAAGGGGCGATGAGATTACCCGGTAATGTATTATTTTATCACCCCGTGGCGTATCGGTTATTGATTCATGAATTTGTCCATCCCGCAGGGTCTGAATGGTGGGGCAGTAAGGACACGGCCCTTGTCTCGGGGGATTATTAAAAGTCCTGTAGCAAACAGGTTTTTTAGTAGCATCAGCCTCCGGGAACCATTGCTGCATTTGATTGTTCAGTGACAGGATTTCCATGTTCGGGCTTATCAGCGATATCCCGATTGCAATATTATTTACGACGCCGCAGTATCTTTCTTCTGATTCCAGTAACGCTTCTTCAAACTTTTTTGACCCGGTGATGTCCCTCATGATAGCAATTCCGGCAATATTATTTCCCTTGTCGTCTTTGACCAGGGAGATGTTGCATTCCACGTCAATGTAATGATCCTTGCCTCTCTTGATTTTCGATTCGAATGAAGCATACCCTTTTTCAAAGAGTTCTTCCGTCTTTTTACGGATATGTTTTCTTGTGTTTTCATCTTCGGCGTTAAGAATGGATATATGCTTTCCGATCAATCTTTCCTTGCTGGTGCGGCTTATCGTTGCCAGTGCAGTGTTGACTGAGATTACAAAACCCTTCTCGTCGACAATGGCTATGCCATCAATGCTTTTTTCAATTATGTTGGTCAGGAAGTCCTTTTCTTTCCTGATTTCTCTTTCCGCAGTCCTCCGCTCGCTGATATCCCTCACTATGCCGACCGATCCCAATCGATTCCCTTCCTTGTATAATAGGGCTATATTTGCAGCAACCGGAATGACCTTCCCGTTTTTGGCAACCACATACGTCTCCCAATTGGCCACTTTTCCATCCTTCATAAATCGTGACACCACTGTTGCGGACTCATCAAAATACCGTTTATCTATCTTCACGGATTCCCCGTCGGTGAACTCGTAGGTCCCCTCCTCAGTGGGAGTAAAAGCATGCATCATTTTTCCTAATACCTCTTCTTCCTTGTACCCGATTAAATCAAGGAAAGAGCTGTTGACTTTGGTAATGAACCATTGGTTATCAGAAACAACAATGCCGTCCAACGAGCTTTCTATGATGTTTTCCA
>JAFGFY010000215.1 GCA_016930795.1 Deltaproteobacteria bacterium | reverse complement strand
TTTTTCGTGATTTGTGAAATAAAGTCATTGACAATCAAAAAACGGCTTATTAATATTTTCCTTAGAGTTGAGAATAATCATGACCTATACCGCTAATACATTTCAACACCATCACGATCATCATCACCCCCAGGTGGGCTTTCACCCCTAGGGCCGATGGGTTGATGTATTGGCTTAAGATACGCCCCGGTTTTTCAGGTGAAACTCCACCGGAAGGACCGGGGCTTTTTTGTGCCCATTCACATGAGTACCCGTTCATATCCTTCCGAAGAAGCTGAATACCGAATCAATCATTTTTTGGGCGTGGCCATGAAACCACTAAGGGCGAAAAATGATTTAAAACAAAATGTTAGATTATATGTGGATTGTTATTGAATAATATCCTATATATAAACATTGGTCACATGATCACTTTGAGACCATGCTGATTTACTGAAAACATTTAATGCCGGTGCCTCTTATCCGGAAGGAGGAAATCGTGAAATTAAAACTAGGTCTGCCCAAAGGCAGTTTACAGGAAAGTACGTTTGAACTCATGCGTCGGGCGGGATTCAATTTCTACGTCAACGGCCGAAGCTATATACTCGGGAGTGACGATGAGGAGATCGAAGGGATCCTGCTGCGCGCTCAGGAAATGGCGCTCTATGTGCAGCAGGGCGTTCTGGATGCCGGACTCACGGGTAAGGACTGGATTATCGAGAACAACGCGGACGTGGAGGAGATCTGCGAACTGGTCTATTCCAAAACCAGCCTGCGGCCGGTCCAGTGGGTGCTTGCCGTGCCCCAGGATTCACCTGTGAAGACCGTGAAGGACCTTCAGGGCAAGCGGATCGCCACCGAGGCCGTCAATCTGACTCGAAAATACCTGGAGGAAAACGGCGTGGAAGCCGAAGTGGAATTCTCATGGGGCGCCACGGAAGCCAAGGCCCCCGACCTGGTGGACGCCATTGTAGAACTGACGGAGACCGGCAGTTCCTTACAGGCCAACAATCTCAGGATTGTGGATAAGATTCTCGAGTCAACCACCCGGCTTATCGCCAACAAAGAGAGTTATAGGGATCCAGAAAAGCGGAATAAGATCGAGATATTGGCCATGCTTCTAAGGGGCGCCATTTTGGCCCGGGAAAAAGTGGGACTCAAATTCAACATCCCTAGGGCCAGAATCGAGGAGCTTCAGAGCTTTCTCCCCTCCATGAGACAGCCCACCATTTCTCCTCTTTTGGATCCGGAATGGGCTGCCCTAGAGATCGTGGTCGATGAGTCCACCGTTCGGAACTTCATCCCGGAACTCAAGAATTGCGGCGCTACGGATATCATCGAATATCCTTTGAACAAGGTGATTAGTTAAAGGGGAGAGAGCATGGATTCAGCAACCACCATCATTCCGAAATACTCTGGGGTGACCGAGTATTTGGCAAAAGGGCAAGGGAATACCCTTGATCACTCCGTCTCTCTTCGAGTAACCCAGATTATCAACCAGGTCAGGGAGGATGGGGATTCGGCACTTTTTCGTTTGACCAGAGAACTTGATGGTGTTGAGCGGTCACAACTCAGCGTGACATCCGAAGAGTGGGCATCTGTGAAAGAAATTCCATCGGACGTGCACGATCTCCTGAGACGTGCGGGAGATAATATTCACCGATTTCACACGGAGGAGCGAAAGGGGATTGCCAACTGGACCTTAGGACAAGACGAGGGCTATGTGGGTCAACATGTCTCTCCCATCGGCCGTGCAGGGCTTTATGTCCCGGGCGGCACCGCGGCCTATCCTTCTTCAGTCCTGATGAACGCTATTCCCGCCCAGGTCGCGGGAGTGGATGAGATAGTCATCGTTTCCCCACCAGATAAGAAGACAGGCCGAGTTTCTCCCTTGGTCCTCGCGGCCGCGCGGATTCTGGGCATTCATGAGATCTATGCCTTGGGGGGAGCCCAGGCCGTGGCAGCCCTGGCCTATGGAACCGGGAGCATTCGACGGGTGGACAAGATCACCGGTCCGGGGAATCAATGGGTGACCGAGGCCAAGCGTCAGGTTTTTGGACAAACCGGAATCGATTCTCTGGCAGGTCCCAGTGAAATTGTCATTGTGGCAGATGAGTCGGCTGATCCGGGCTGCCTGGCCTCCGATCTCCTTTCCCAGGCAGAGCATGATACTCGGGCCCGGGCAATACTGATCTCATGGAAGAATGACATAGTGGACAAGACTGAAAAAGAACTGGAAAGACAAGTATCCCTGCTTCCCCGGCAAACCATGGCCCGCCAGGCCCTGAGAAACGGGGCCCTCATCCGTGTAAAGGATTCGGAAGAGGCCCTCGCCGCGATCAACGCCATTGCCCCTGAGCACCTGGAGCTTCAGATTATGAATGCCGAGGCTATACTCCCGCTTGTCATCGCCGGGGCAGTCTTTATCGGACCTTTTACGCCCGAACCCGTGGGCGATTACTGGGCCGGGTGCAACCATATTCTCCCTACACGGGGAACGGCCCGGTTCGCATCCGCATTATCTGTACGGGATTTTATGCGTTGGACATCGGTGGTGAGATACGACCGTGAAACTCTAAACCGGGACAGGGACGCTATTGCATCATTCGCCCGTCTGGAAGGCCTTGAAGCCCATGCCCGATCCGTTGAAGCGCGATTTCGGGATTCTAAGGCAGGGGGAGAGTAAAATAGTCAAGGGCTTTTAGGATCGCAGCCTTGAGGAGAGATCCCATGGCCGCGGCTTGAAAATCCTTATGTACTTAACAGGAGACTAAATAATGAAGAGCAGGATTGAGGTGCGACAGGCCGTCAAAGACCTTTCAGTCTACAGCGTTAATCAGCCGGATTGTCTGGTCAAGTTAAACCAGAATGAAAATCCCTACAGACTCCCTGAGGCGTTCCAGAGGGACATGGCAGAGGCCTGTTCCAGAATGGAATGGAACCGCTACCCTGAGATTGACGGGAGATCTTTTCGAGAGCCATTGTCCCGCGGGTTGGGGGTCGATCCCGATACACTCATTTTGGGCAACGGGTCTAATGAACTGCTTATGGCCGTGATGACGACTCTGCTTGAACCCGGCCAACGGCTGCTTGTGGTTGAGCCCACCTTCGCCCTATACCGTCACCTGGGGAAGCTGACCGGCGCGGATGTTTTGGTCCTGCCTTTTGAAGGGATGTTTGAATTCCCCGAAGAGATGCTCGCGCAGGCCCTGGCAGACCCCCGTACCAACCTGGGTGTTCTTTGTTCTCCAAATAATCCGACAGGATCTGTCCTGTCTTTGGAGCAGGTCCAACGACTTCTCAAGGTTGCAAGGGGGGCTCTCCTCATTGACGAGGCCTATGTGGACTTCTCATCACAGGATCTTGTGCCCCTTTTAAAGGAATACCCTAATTTAATACTGACACGGACCTTTTCAAAAGCCTGGGCCTTTGCAGGCATTCGACTGGGATACGCCTTGAGCAGTCCGGATCTGGCCAAAGAGATAACCAAGGCCCTTCTCCCTTTCCGCATGAGTCGCCTGACACTGGAGGCGGGGAAGATTCTATTGAAATATGAGGCCTGGCTAAGGGACAGGGTAGGGGAAATGGTGAAAGAGCGGGAGCGACTCTTTGATTCATTGGATGAAATGGAAGGGATTACGGCATATCCCTCGCAAGCAAATTTCATCCTGATCCGTCCAGAGCGGGAAGCCCAATGGCTTTTTAACAAGCTGGTGAAAAAATCCATTCTGATCAGAGATGTGTCGGCTTACCCCTTTCTGGATAATCATCTTCGCATCACTATAGGGACACCAGAGGAGAACAATCTGTTGGTCAAGACTCTCAAGTCTATATTAGGGGATCAATAATTCGGCGGGGATCTCATGGTCTATTTCACCCAAGCATTACGAAACATGGTTAAGAAGGCCTACGCGGTTTTCTTCGATGTGGACGATGTCCTGGTGGATGCCACCCGGTCATATCCTCAGTCGATTATCAAGGCCGCCGATCGATATATGGAAGAGCAACACCTGGAAGGCGGGAACAGATTACTGGAAAAGGTAAAAATCATCAAAGAACGACCGGGATTCAACGACGATTGGGATACGGCCGAGGCCCTCACACTCTTTCTGCTTCAAAGAAAGGGCCCCTCACCCAGAAGCTTCAGTCAGTTTCTCGACGAACTGGGTGACATGGGCGGTCGTCAGGCCCTTGAGGCGTGGGTAGCGCGCCAAAAGGCGGACCAGAAGAATTGGCTCATGGCACGATACGAATCGGAACGTGTGCGTCAGCTGGCCATGGCCTTTTATGGAGGTCCCTCCTATTGTGAAAGGCTTTTTGGCTTTAAGGCCTTCGATTTTGTGGAGGAGGGTACAATGAATGAAGAATCCCTTTTGGTTGATCCGGAACGCCTGGAGGGTCTACGGATCCCATGGTTTATTTACACGGGACGCAGTCGCCTGGAGATGGAACCTCTGTTTGAGAGAATGAACCTCACCAAGCCTTGGCGGCTTTTCTGTTCGGGAAGCGGCGGTCCAGTCAAACCCGATCCCTCACCTCTAGTGGAGGTGACAAACAAGAACAACGCACAAGGCGTCATACTGGTGGGAGACAATCTGGACGACCGGGAGATTGTTTTACGGTTTAGGCAAGAACACCCGGATATCTCCTCCGCCTTTGTTCGAGTTGAGGGAGGAGGGGCCCCTGAGAATATCGAAGACTCCAGCGTGGAAAACGTGAATCAGTTCCTAGACCTTATTCTAAAGGAGGGTTGAACATGCGAAAACAGACTATAGAGCGGAAAACCCGAGAGACCCGGGGGCGGGTGACCTTGAACCTGGACGGTAAGGGAGAGACAAAAATCAGGACGGGAATCGGGTTATTGGACCACCTTCTCACCCTCATGGGTTTTCACGCCGGATTTGATCTGGAATTCGAAATGCAGGGCGACGTGGAGGTGGATGATCACCACACAGTAGAAGATTCCGGCATTTTGCTGGGACAGGCATTGGACTGCTGCTTGGGTGACCGCAAAGGGATTGCCAGATACGGCTTTTTTCTGCTTCCCATGGATGAAGTCTTGGCTCGAGTGACGGTGGACATCAGCGGTCGGTCCGGATGTTTTGACGCGTTCACCCTCGACAAGGAGGTGATCGATGACATGTCCTTAGAGAATGCCTTGGAGTTTTTCAGGGCACTGGTCCGGACCTGTCCCATGACATTACACTTGGATATTATCAAGCCGGGCAACAGTCACCACCAGGTCGAGGCCCTGTTTAAATGCCTGGGCAGGGCGCTGGGTAAGGCGGTTGGGCAGACAGGATCAAATCGTGTTCCTTCAACAAAAGGACAGCTCAATGAATCCTGATGTGACCATCGTCTATTATGATCAAGAACAGAAAGAACTAAAGACCGGAGAATATAATGGAACTCATCCCAGCCCTCGATCTGAGAAAAGGCCGATGCGTGCGCCTGTCACAAGGAGATCCTGATCGGGAAACCTGTTACGAAACCGATCCGTCAAAGATTGTGGCCGATTTCATCGCTTACGGCGCGAGCAAGCTTCATCTGATCAATTTGGATGGCGCCTTTGGCGAAGGATCGGTCAACCCCGCTGTGATTAAAGGGCTTTTGAGGGAGTATGACATCAACGTGGAACTGGGCGGCGGGATCCGGACCCTTGAAGATATCGATTTCTGGCTCAACAAAGGGGTATCCCAAGTCATCTTGGGAACCTCAGCTATTGAAGCCCCGGAACTGGTGAGTCAAGCCATAAAGAAATTCGGAAATGACGCCATCATCGTCGGAATGGATGTGAAGGACGGTCGTGTGACGGTCCGAGGATGGCGCGAGGATTCCTTTTTGAGCCCGGAGGCGTTCAGCCGGGATATGGAAAACCGTGGAGTCACTCGTTTCATATTTACGGCCGTGGAGACCGATGGAATGCTTTGCGGTCCGGCGAAGGATGCCCTGAGCCGTTTCGCTAGGGGTGTTACCGCGAAGGTTACCGCCTCAGGGGGTGTCAGCAGCGTGGAGGATATTCTTGGGCTCATTGACTTGGAATCCGACGGTGTAGACAGTGTTATCGCGGGAAGGGCGATCTATGAGGGGCGTCTGGATCTGAAAGAGGCGTTTCAGGTTTTATATGATCTGAATAAAGCGGAAACATGAAAGGGGAGAGGGAGAGTTGAAACGCTATATTGATGGACGCTAGTATCTTGTATCATAATTTCTAAGACTGGTACGCTGGTGTTTTGATAGAGTCTGGACTATTCTGATGAGTTATGAGGCATGGGCTATTCCCTCAAGAAGATATCTATAGGATCCAAGGGCAGGTCACAGGGGATTCAGTGGGATTTCTTTCTGAGATATCGTCTTTCGGGAACAGCCCATGCCTCGTTTGATTATTGGTCTATGAATATATGATACGCGACACTAGACACTCAAAGGAGGGTCTATGGAGATTGAACTGAAATTCGATGAGAGAGGCTTGATCCCGGCCGTGATACAGGACGCGGTGTCTAATGAGGTGCTCATGGTGGCCTATATGAACAAGGAGAGTTTCGAAATTACGTTGAAAGAGAAGCGGACCTGTTTCTGGTCAAGGTCCCGCAAGACTTTATGGCGCAAGGGCGAGACCAGCGGCCATGTTCAGAAGGTTGTTGAGATTCACGCGGATTGCGACGCTGACTGTCTTCTCATCAAGGTAGACCAAACCGGCCCCGCCTGTCATACAGGTGAGAGGAGTTGTTTTTTCAATAGACTGTGATGAATAAAGATCGACGGCTCACCTACTCTTCGCTATTCGCAAATTCCCTAGGAACCGTGCAGATGATGAGAAAGGAAACGATCATCATGATCAATCCGATCCAGAAGATGTTGCGCAACCCTTTTTCCAGAGAATGACGGATGGCCTCTACGGTTTGCTGAAATATCTGTTCACCATTGATGCCTTTCTCCCGGATGGTTTCCTTGAGATTTTCCAATGCAGTTTTCGACAGAAGAACCTGGGGATCGTCCAGTGCCTTCATAGTCTTTTCATCCGCGATATCACTCAATTCTCCCGGCAGGGATTGAGATAGAGCCTTTTGATATGAAACATTCATTGTCGAACCCAGGATTGCAGGAGATATCGCCGTCCCTATCATGAGAAAGAAAAAGATGGCTCCCATCGCTACACCCATCAGTCTTTTGGGGACCGTATTCTGTACGACGACGGTATTGATTGTTGGAATCACACCGTATCCAAACCCACCGAGCAGCGCCACAGCGACACTCCACACGATTCGGGAACGGGCATCGAGAAGAATGAGCCCTAACATACTCAGGGTGAGAATTCCATATCCGGCAATATACATCCATTTGAAGCGGTTGGATCGCGCAATGATGTAACCGACAGGGACTCCCATAAAAGCCGTCAATACACCGTAGGGTGTCGTGATGAATCCGCTGTGAAATGTGGAAATATCTTGAACGCCCTGTAGAAACATGGGGAAGTACATCATCATTCCCATGGTTCCGAAAGAAGAAAAAAATGTGGCAAGGGCGACCCTGTTAAAAGTCGGGTTGCGCAGGACGGCTGGATCCAGCACCGGCTCTTCGGTTTTACCTTCAAAAAACAGGAATACAACCCAAAAGGCCAGGGAAACAAGGAGAAGGCCGAGAACATGAGAAGATATCCAGGGATGCCTATCAGCAAAAGAAAAACCGATGATTGAAGACGAAGCCGCCAGGGCGACCAAAATACAGCCCTTAACATCGATTTTACGCTCCGAATCCCGATTTACCAGAGAAGGAACGCCTACCGGTACGGTAAACAGACAGAATGCGAGCAAAGGAATTGCCAACCAGAAGAGGTATCGCCAGTTCCAGACATCTACAATGAGTCCGCCCAGCGCGGGACCCGTCAAAGTGAACACGCCGAGAGGGATATTCAGCAGACCGACCCATTTGCTGCGTTTGGACGGCGGAAACAAGTCGCCGACTACGGCAAAAACAAGCGGCATCATCGCTCCTATACCCAGAGCGGCAATCGATTGTGCAACGATCAGAAATAAAAAGTTGGGGCTGAGGGCGCTCAGGACTGTTCCTATAAAGCAAGCGACCAGAGATATCATCAGCATAATACGCCGACCGTATATATCCGAAAATTTCCCGAATATAATCGTCACAAGGGCCATGATCAGTGATGGAATGGATACGGACCAGGCATAAAGGGATAGACCGTCCAGGTCGGCTGCGATCTTCGGTCTGGCAATATTCAATGTCTGCACACCATATGCCATCGTTCCATAGACAGCAAATATGGCCACTAATCCCCACACGATCTGTTTTTTTGGAAACTGATATTCTTCTGTCTGAACATCCTCTTGGGACATCTGATCCTCCTCTCGAGAGAAGCCGTTCTATTGCGTCTGTCACCATTCTTGAGGGTCAAGGCGAAAAAGCACATTATCAGAAGAAACTGTCAAGAGTCAATGACAGATTTGACACCTGCCATACCCAATCGCCATTGATCAAAAAATTTGCCTATCCATGGAGGGAGACAGACGACACTTTTCTTGGCAGTCCTCCTCAAAATTTGTTTAAGATCCTATAGAGCTGCCGCTTCAGAATGGAATCAGCAGAATGAAATAGGGATGAACGATGAAGGGAAAGGGACTGCCGGAATGGCAAGCAGTGGTGCTGACATATCCGCGAACAAGGCAGAACAACACAGGGCATATAGGGCAAACATATGCTGTTTATCTGATGGTTTGCCCTATATGCAGGTTTGAAATAGAGAGATTTGTATCGTAATGAGCCCTAATATTAGAGCCTATAATGGCTGAGCTTCTAATGGATAAAAGGCCATTGACAACTTCGTTATAAGCGCGGCAGCCGGCGTATTGGCAACATGGCCGTCATCCCCGATGGCAAAGAATTTTCCGGTTGTTTTCATCTGATTCCAGTTATAGAAGAAAACAGTGGAAACCGGGAGTCCGAATTCACGCCAGCCGAATATGTATTGGTTGTCGTCAAACTTATAGATCGTGCACATTTCCACATCGGCCTGACCCTTTAGTGGCCCAACCACACAATGCCACGCGTAGCGTTCAAATGTCATGTAGACATGTTCGAAACACTGGTTAGGATTGTAATTATAAATGGCACGCAGGCCGTGCAGGTCGCGTGTGGGCGCCGGTTTTCGTCCGGTAGGTGGTATGGACGGGTCACCGAGTACGCCGGCTGAGAAGTCATGGACCGCCCGGGGCTCTTTGCCGACATCGCCTTCGCGAATGTTTGTGTGAACTCCCGCAGCCTGCCGGGTTTCGGAGTTGACGATGAATGTTTGGCTATGGCGGGGCTCACTCGCAAAAGTCATATCAATAAAATAGGTATTTGCCTCAACTTCCACAACTTCGCACCAATCCGTTCCGTTTTTGCCGTTGCTTTTCCATTGGACCTTGTTGCGTTCGACGAAGTTGAGATCAAAGTCGACACCTGAGTCAAGAGTGATTTTCAATTGCTTATTGACCATGACATCTGTTTGCGGATTGCGATAGGTTGCCATTTCCGAAGCATAGTCTTCATACTTATAATCTGTTTCACCTTCTCTTTGAGACATAGTTCTCCTCCTTCATGACAATATGTTGTTTGAGTCAGTGGAAACAACCATAGAACCTTCCAATAAGACAAAGAGAGCTCCAGCATGAGAAAAGATTAGAACACGTCGATATCGCTTAGCTTTTCTCACGATGTCACCTATATCAGCAGGTTTTAGTGCCAGGAATAATTCTCTTATCGGACACTGATTAATTCTTATCATGGTTTGAACAGAGATGTAAAGAATCAGTAGTTTTATTGAATAAAAGCCTTTGGCTTTCATCCGCCTTCGCAGGAAACCCCGCATTTATGCGGGGAGGAATGCTTTTGTCATCCGCTTTGGCGGATGTCGCCCTTGACGCCGGGGCGGATGAACCCGCCGAAGCCTTGTGCGAAGGCGGGTCATGTAGTGGGAACCATGGGTTTAC
>JAFGFY010000004.1 GCA_016930795.1 Deltaproteobacteria bacterium | reverse complement strand
GCATCATGGAGCGGTACCAACAATGATGGTTCGACTTCCAATACGAACACCGTCACCATGAACTCCGATAAAACGGTTACAGTCTCATTTGAAGAGATCCCATCTGCTCAGTACACATTAACCGCTTCCGTGTCAGGAGGCAATGGATCGGTCTCGCCCACGTCAGGCATCTATGATGAAGGCACTCTGATCACGCTCATAGCTACTCCAAATACTGGATATCGAGTCGCTTCATGGAGTGGAACTGATAATGACAGCTCTGATTCAAATACAAATTCTGTGACTATGGATGCCGATAAAAATGTGGTCGTTACGTTCATAGCTTCAGCTCCGATCATAGAAAGGTTCACATCGACACCTGGAACGATCAGCCAGGGTGAGTCGACTACTCTTTCATGGAGCATAGTCGGCGCAAATTCAGCGACCATCGATAACGGCATTGGATCGGTAGATATATCTGAGGGTTCCATCAATGTCTCACCCAACGAAACGACTATCTATACTCTGACTGCTGTCAATTCCGGGGGTACTGTGATGGCTTCAGTCTCAGTGACTGTTGAAGAAACCTCAACGGAAGAGGATGATCATGATCATGATGGAATGCCTGATTCAGAGGATCCTGATGACGATAACGACGGATTGTCTGACCTATGGGAGCAAGCCTATGGATTGGATCCGTTGGACAACACCGGAGTAAACGGCTGTAATGGGGACTTGGATGGTGACGGTTGGTCAAATCAAGAGGAATATGAAAACGAAACAGACCCATCTGACAGTCTTTCCGTTCCATCTTTATCTGCCATTCAGATCGTAGAGAGCATTCCAAAGAACCTTTCAGGAGTCAACGACAATCACCATGTGCCCCATGATACCCCATTCTCCCTTCGTATTGAAGCGTTGAACGGCATTGATATCACAAACACAAACAGTATCCGGTTCACAGTAGACGACGGTGGCATTGTTGATTATAAGAGAGGCCTTAGCGACACACAGGTCGTCAGAGTGGTCAAACTCACTGAAGAACCAGATACGAATGTGGGCCATTTGTGGGTCACCTATTACAAATCATCTGAGCCAAGCTCATACCCCTATAACACCTATCCCTTTGATACCCGTATCACCATCAAAGTGGACGTTATGGACAGAGAAGGTTTTATATTGGAACAGACTTTCACCTTGAGGGTTGAGACTCAAACTGAAAACGAGACCGATCAAGAATCAGCGGATTTTCCTGGTGTCAGCACTATTGATCCTGGAGATCCTGACCTTGGAGGAGAGTATGATACTGGAATCCAGGTCGATAGTGGTGACCTTGTGGGCGCCAGGATTATTTACAATAGTGACGAACCTCTAGAGCCGACATTCGATTTTTCTAGTGGAATACCACCATTGGACGTGGAAGGGATGAATGGCGTGGGTATACCATTGATTCTTCAGCCTCACGCGGCAGTCTTCAGTACTCCTGTAAGAATCTTCATCCCGTGCCCTGGGTATTCGGATGTTAGCGGCCTCTATGTTATGTTTTACAATGGAGAGGAGTGGGTTGGAGCATGTGATATGAATGGAGAAATCCTTCCGGGAGGCGAAGGATGGATGGTACCAGGTTCACGCGTAAATCATCATAACGGAGCCCCCTCCTCAATCGAAATCCAAGTGTACCACTTCTCCGCTGTTCAGGCGGCAGTAGATGCGACTACGAACTCCATTATTGACGAGACAGAGGACATAGCAGATGAAGTAGAAGATATAGCAGACGATGTAGAAGACATGGGAGATGTCGTTGATGATCTGGAAGAAGAAGTAACCGATGCTAGTGGCGGCGGTGGTGGTTGTTTTATTAGGACTGCGACACCTGCCTTGAATATGGGAAAGGAGACTTCAACCCTCTTCCTTATCTGTGCTCTGGCGGCGGTCATTCCTACGGCAGCAGTTCGAAGGAGGAAGAACGTTTATCTCCGTCAAGTAAGGTAGTTATCGATATATTCCATAACACGACCCAAAGCTCCTTTGTTCAATTCGACGAATTCTCTGGCGCGCCGGCCCATACTATCGGAGAGCTTTGGGTCGCTCAATATCTCTTGCATGGTCTCAAAAAGAGCTTCCCCGTCTGCCACGTCCCTGCCTCCACCAGCTTCTACAATGAGTTGGGACATCTGAACAAAATTATGAGTGTAAGGCCCAAAAAGAACCGGCTTGCCAAAACTGGCCGGTTCCAACAGATTGTGCCCTCCTATCGGCTCCAGGCTTCCACCGACAAAACTGATTTGCGCGATACCATAAATCCGTCCCAGTTCTCCAAGAGTATCGAGTATTAACACATCACAGGGTTTCCTCTTAAGCGGGAGATCTTTTCTCAGAATAGCGCTGAGCCCCTTTCCGGTAACTATTCTCTCAACTTCCACGGCTCTATCTATCTCTCTCGGCGCGATGATCAAGCGTAGGGCTGGAAAGAATTTACGAAGTCTTAAAAAGACATCCAAAATGACGTCTTCTTCTCCCCTGTGAGTGCTCCCAGCCACCCACAGCGCATCTTCAGTGGAAAAGCTAAATATATCCAACCATTGTTTGTGTTCTTTTTCGCACATGGGCATCCAATCACGGTCAAATTTGATATTGCCCACAGTTTTTACGCTATCCTCACTAAGTCCTATTTCAAGGAGTCTATCTCTATCGAGATCCGACTGCATCAGACATGATTCGAATGAACTCAGAACCGAGCGAATGAAAGCGCGAAAGGACCTATAACGATTCAGAGTGCGTGGAGATATTCGGCCGTTTACTAGGATAGCTTTTACACCTCTTTGCTTTAAATGGAATATAAGGCCGGGCCATATATCTGTTTCCACGAGTACAAAGAGTGATGGATTTGTGAAAACAACCATTCTGTGAATGGACCACCAAAAATCTATGGGCATCGTAATCAGCTTCTTGACCTCCGCTTTCAATTCATTACGTGCTATTTCCATCCCCTGGGAGGTCGTCACGCTAACCACAATGTCTTTTTCAGGATACTTCCGTTTTAGTGCCCTGATCAGAGGGAGTGAAGAGACAACTTCACCGACAGAGAGCGCATGGATCCAGATACTTCCCCTACTGAGTCGATCTTCCGAAGGAAGTCCTATGCCAAGCCTCTCATAAATTCGGGAACCCTTTGCAAATGGAATCAGAGGAAGGCTCATAATAACGAGACAAGTCCATATAAAGTGATAAAAAAACAATAGAGGGGTCATCAATTTACTCTATCTTGCTCTGGATTCAAAATCAGAAAAGCAGAAGTGACCGCGACACACCTCTAAGCTCTTAAAGGAAGCTCGATGACAAACTTCGTACCACAAGGCTTATTATCATGTACGCGTATGAAACCGTTGTGATCACTGATTATGGTGCTCACGATGGCCAAGCCTAGTCCACTTCCCTGTTTCTTTGTAGAAAAATAGGGTTCAAAAAGTCTCATCTTGTGCTCGCGAGGGATGCCCCTTCCGTTATCAGCGACTTCAATCCTTACCATCTCCTGTTCCTCATCAAAAGAGAGATTGATCTCGATCACACCATCTCCATCGATGGCCCCTATGGCATTATCCAGAAGGTTGATCATCACCCTTTTAATCTGTTCCTTATCCACTTTGCACATAGGCACTTCGGCTGAATCATGAAAAACAATTCTTGTATTCTTCTGTGCATCTTTATAGAGACCTACTGACTCGGTAATGATCTGATTAATGTTGCTGGGTGTAGGATTGGAAGCAGGCATGCGCGCGAAGTTAGAAAACTCGTCTACAAGACGCTTCAGTTCTTCAACCTGATTGACAATGAGATCCGTGCACTCTTCGAAGACTTTGCCATCCTCTTGAGCAATTCTGTGTCCATATTTTTTCTTAAGCCTCTGCGCAGAGAGTTGTATGGGTGTGAGTGGGTTCTTAACTTCATGGGCTATGCGCCTGGCTACTTCGCGCCATGCAGCCATCCTCTGGGCCTTCTCTATCTCACTTAAGTCTTCAAAAACAGCGACTAAACCTAGATACTTTCCTCGATCATCACGAAGCACATTGAGAGAAACCAATAGAGTCAATGTCCTCTTTTCAAAAGATAATCGGACTTGGCGTTCCATAAAGCCTCTGCGAAAAAGGCTCCTGTTTCGCAAGAATTTATTGATCATCTTGACATACTCCGGACCTACAACATTCTTGTAATGCTTTCCAATCATGTCCTCTGCCTTAATATCAAGCATCCGCTCTGCCGATTTATTGATGGTGAGAATTCGTCCGTTGGTGTCCGCGGAGATCACACCCGCAGCTACATTTGCAAGGACTATTTCCATATAGAGTCTTCTCTGTTCTATTTCAATATTGCTTTTCAGTAATTCCTCGTAAGTTAGCTCCAGTTGTGTCTTGCTGTTCTTGAGGTCTAAGGTCATTCTATTGAATGAATTGACCAAAACACCAATTTCATCCTCTGCTTCAAGGTCCACGAAAAAGTCATAGTCCCCCGCTGCAACACGTTTCGTTCCTTCAGCAAGTTCTTGAATGGGAACGGTAATGCCTTTCGCGAGAAAGAATCCGAACCATACCGAAGAAAAAATGATTAGAAGTGTCACAATGGAGAGCCAAATCAGATATCCTATCTTGACCGGCTGTTCTAATATCATGTTCTGCTCATATTCCTCCAAACCTCTTGAGATGGCATCTAGACGGTTATCAAAAGCCCGTGGGACAAACTCCGAAAGAACGATCAGATTGACCACGGCCTTTGACTCGGTTCTTGAGAAAACCGGGACAATACCGCTGACCAGGTCTCCATGATCTGCGGACTGGATATCGAGGCCATCCGTGCCTTCTTCAAAACATTTTCTTAAAACATCCACATCAGGATCCTTGAAAGGACTCAAGTCTATGATATTGTCCTGTGCAACCACCCTTAAATCCAATCCCTGTGAATAAACCTTTATAGAGACTATCCGGTGTTGTTCCAACCGTTTATCATTGATGAGTCTTTCAAGTTCATCGTCTTTCGCGCGTGGTGTGTATTCACGGTATGTAATTAGACGTCCCAGATGGTTTCCAAAGGAAAGAAGATCATCGGTTATCCGGTTATAGTATTCTTTTCCCACATCCAACGACGTCCTAAGTGATTTCTCTATGGGGAGTCTATACCAGTATTCGATTGAGGACGAAATAAACTGCACAGAGAAAAAAAACAGGATCATGGTAGGAAGAAGAGACAATATCACAAAGGCAAAAACCAGTTTTGTCCTAAGTTTTGCCCCCATGATATTCTTTCTTCTCTCAAACAATAACTTGACCAGATTCCTAATGGTCAGAAAAAATAAAAGCAGGAGTAAAATCACATTGATATTAATAAGGACGAGAAAAAGGATGTTGTTGGATACAGAAAGGCCAAGGCGCAGATCGAAAACCCTTGTGCCGAGGTAGGTCAGAATGGGGATAATGACAGCAAGGGCAAAGATAGTACCTGTTTCCCTACGACGTCTTTTTTGATCTTGTTTCTGTGCCTCTAGATATTTTTGCATGCCCGGTTAATACCTAAAATCAATTGCATGCCAACCTGTTTCAAAGTCCCACAAGGAGAGGAAAAAAAGCACATAGTGAAGATTAAAAGGAAGCCTTATCTTATCCAGTTCAGCCATGACCTTGAGCTGGTAGTCATCACCCTCACGCAGTCTATCAATCGTCGTAATCCTCAGAGCCACTACATCGGACATGAGTCTTTTCGCTTCTTCAAAGTCTTTGACGGTGATCGTCTGATTCTTACGCTCGAATAATCTGACTTCATAGATTTCCTTGAGATTATGATACTTTATACTGTGCCTGAACTCTATATCCGCGATTTTCTTGTCCAGCCAAAGGCCTCTTTTTTCATTGAGTTTCACAAAGAAGGTGAAGGTTACCTCTATTCCTTTCTCAATGGCCTCATTCATTTCTGTGGTAAAACATTCTTCAACAGTAAAATGCACCTGGAGATAGTCTTGCTCATTTGTAAGGACGATATCAGACAGATAGGCATCCTCTGCCCAAGTAGGAAGGGCCCATTGTATGACAATGAGACTGAAAATGATCAGTAATGTCGTCCTGTTATTCTCCACCCATGAACCTCTCCCGTAAAAGGCCGGCTTAACTCATCAGAATTCTTCCATACGTGATATCGTCTGTAAAACAAAAACATAGAGAGACCTCCCAACATGTCAATGCACTTCTTCCCACATTGAAGTATTAGGGGCCGCGAAAAAACGAAGGCTTCCGCAACGTCGTCAATTTTCTTGGGAAATGGTCGACTTTATGCTGAGATATCATAGCCAAAAGGGATCCAAAATGCAATATCAATCGATCCACAGGCAAGAACTGACGTTTTTGAGAGATATGAAGAGGGTATTCTCCCGCTCTGAGATGAGACTAAAGGAAACGTTTAAATCGGATCTATCTGGGCCCAGATGATCAGGTTTTCGCACGATTCATGGCTTCGCCACCGCGTTTTCTTTCAAACTTTCCAGCATACCTGTCCCAAAGAGCCAGGTATGCTGGAAAGACATCAACAGGTTGATGACACGAATCCGAAACCGACCTGCCGAGGAAGTGGAATATGATAGAATATATGACGCTCTTGAAGACTGAAAATCTCTAAAAGGATGGTATCAAGGGATAAAAAGGATTCTTTGTGATCAGGCAGGGATTGGTTCGATGGAACCAAACACCGGAATCTTTACGCTGGTCTGTTTGCACTCATCCGGATTCTTGAAGGTCACCATCTCCCAACACTTCTCCTTGTCCATCAATCTTTTCAACATGAGCTGATTCAGATAATGGCCTGATTTCTGAACTTCAAAATGTCCGATAATCGGAAAACCGAGAATGGCGAGGTCTCCGATAAAGTCTAGAATCTTGTGTCTTACAAACTCATCTGCGTATCTCAGCCCGTCCTCATTAATGATTCTAAAATCATCGATGATGATGGCATTATCAAGAGAACCGCCCTTCGCCAGCCCGTTCTCCCGCAATACTCGAACGTCTTTCAGGAAGCCGAAGGTACGTGCCCGGCTGATTTCATTAATGAAATCCTTTCCCGAAAAACGCAGTTCATATCTCTGGTTTCTGAGCATCGGATGATCGAAATCGATTGTGTAGGTTATCCTAAGCTCTTTTGAGGGGTGTATGCATATAGAACGATTACCATCTTGAAGTTTGAAGGTTTTCTTAATGATCATGAATCGCTTCAGGTCCTTTTGTTCCTTAATACCGACGCTCTTCAAAAGGAAGACAAAAGGAGCTGAGCTGCCATCCATGGATGGGACTTCAGGACCGTCAAGCTCTACCCTTGCGTTGTCGATGCCAAGACCGAAAAAAGCGGCCATAAGGTGTTCAATTGTGGCAATTCTGTGGCCGTTGTTGCCGATGGTTGTAGAGAGCATGGTATCCGTGACATTCCTGGAATGGGCATCAATGACCGGTTGACCCGTTAGATCCTTTCGTATAAACTTGATCCCCGTATCGGAAGGGGCTGGTTTTATGGTAACCTTTACCTTTTTTCCCGTGTGAAGGCCTATCCCTGTACAACTTACTTCATCTCTCAACGTTCGCTGTCTATAATCCACACTCAACTCCTTCATCAGATCGATCAAAAAGGTGCTTATCAGCTATTCAATGTTTATTTAGCAAACAATATGCCACAACGAGACTGACACACAAATCGGGGCATGAAAAAGTCGTAATAAATTGATATAACTAGCATAATTATCCACATAAGTCAGATCTCACAAGCCTACGATCCTCTTTATATTTATCAAAAAATGTGGTAAAAATACCACATTATTCATATAAAATGGCAACACATCAAAGGATTTCTATTGTCTTAGAAACTGATTCAGTATATGATGTGAACCGACTTTTGTTATTGAAAGTTTTGTGGATCCGGCATCTACTTATCATACAGAAGTGCATCAATATGAACTATCACGATGATTAAAGGAATAGGCAGGACAGATCGAAACTTCCCCGGGCGGACTCATCAAACGGTTCGCGGAACCTCTTAAAAAATAACCAATTATGTTAATGCGTTACAGATCTTTAACAAAGCTCCTCTTCATACTAAACCTGATCTCTCTTTTTGGCTGTTATGCAGCACTTAAGAGAGAGGCCTCCTATCCTGCGGAAGCCCTCGCCAGAGTCCATTTCTTCTATCCAAAATTCCAGGACGACATGGATTACGCCTCTCTTGCCCAGAGCATCAGGAACAACCTGGAGTATCTAAACAGACTCAACCCGGATTCTCTCTTTTCATACGGAACACACAAATTCACCTGCCTGCAGGTGCGTAATAGCCAGAAGGCCTTTCTGCAGCTTATTGAAAAAAAACCTGATCCAAAGGAGTTGAATGACGAGCTTAAAAGGCGTTTCTGGGTCTACAGGGCAAACGGCCGTGCAGGGAATAGAAAGGTCCTCTTCACTGGCTATTATGAGCCCATATATGAAGGGAGTCTCACGCATGATCCCGTCTACAAATACCCTATTTATCGGAAACCCGAGGACCTGATACAAATCGATTTGTCTCTGTTCAAAGAGAAATTCGCGGGAGAATCCATTGTGGCCAGAATCGAGGGGAAAGAAATCTTGCCCTATTTTTCCAGAAGACAAATAGAAGAAGATGAAGCCCTAGCAGGAAGAGGACTTGAGATCGCATGGTTGAAAAACCCCCTTGACGTGGCGTTTTTACACATACAGGGCTCCGGTCGCTTGAGATTGCCGAATGGCAGTACAATCTCAGTAGGGTATGAGGCCGCAAACGGTCGCCCATACCAAAGCATCGGCAGATACTTGGTGGATATGGGTATGTTGAACCAGGAAAATGTATCTATGCAAAGCATCCGTGCATATTTAGCTAAGCATCCAGAAATCCTGGAAAAGGTCTTGAACCAAAATCCTTCATACGTCTTCTTTCGACACATCGAGAACGGGCCCTTTGGGAACATCAATGTGCCGCTAACCGCCGGTAGATCCCTCGCTCTTGATAGCAGAATCTTTCCAAAAGGTGCCATCTGCTTTGTCTCTTCTGAAAAGCCTGTGGTGAATGACAGGAACGAAATCAGGGAGTGGACGAGGTTTTCCCGTTTTTTTTTAAATCAAGATACTGGAGGAGCCATTAAAGGGTCTGGACGGGCAGATATATTCTGGGGGAGCGGTGCCTATGCCGAACTGGCTGCAGGGCATATGAAACAGGAAGGTGATCTCTTTGTTCTCATAATGAAACCTGAAGAGTAATTTTTTTTGTGGACGGTCACTAAATAGAAAATTTGGAGAAATCGGCAAGACTAAGAAAAAGGTGGGCCAAATCCTGTAACATGGCCACCCTGTTATCTCTCAACTGGGGATCCTCTGCGAGGATAGCTACTTCATCAAACAGCTCATCCACGGGTTGTCTCAATTGCGTAATCAGGTTCAGGGCCTCAAAATATGCCTTTTGCCCTGACAATCGATGAATGTCACCCTTTAGGATCTCATAGACTTCCCATAACCTCTGCTCACAAGGCTCTCTAAGCAAAGAGACATTCACAGCAAGGGGTTTGTCCTGCTTTTTTAAAATGTTCGTGATTCTCTTAAACGTCAATGCCAGAGCCTCGAATTCTTCGGATTCTACCATGAATCTTTTGAGTTGATCGATCCTGGAACGAAGCTGATGAATATAGTCGAAGTTTGCGGATAAAACCGCATCAATCAAATCAGATTCATAACCTGACCTCAAAGCCATACTCTTATATCTCTCTCTAAAGAAAACGGACACTTTCTGAGCGACGGAATCCTCGACAAACTCAACCTCTTGACGTAGGTTCTTCAGAGATATTTCAACGAGCTTCTTAAAAGAGATGTCCCATTGCATCTCTTCAAGGATTCGAATGATGGCAAGCGCGTGTCTGCGCAGGGCAAAAGGATCGGCTGCCCCTGTAGGTTCCAAACCAATGGCAAAGAATCCTGATATGGTATCCATCCGGTCTGCAATGCCAACGATGCACCCCACCGGTGACGTGGGCAGTTCGTCGCCTGCCCGGAGGGGGAGATAGTGTTCGTGTATGGCAAGACAGACTTCTTCCGGATAGCCATCCAGCCGAGCATATTCTCGCCCCATCACCCCTTGAAGAACAGGAAATTCTCCCACCATGTCGGTTACTAGATCACATTTGCACAGCCTGGCGGCGCACCTTACATCGTCGATCTTTTGTGGCAGGATTCGCTCAGCCAGATATTCTGCCAGATGGATACAACGTTGAATTTTTGCATAGGAAGTCCCCAGCCGTGCCTGATAAATCACCTCCTTTAGATCCTCCAGTCTATCCTCAAGGGGCCTTTTTCTGTCCTCCTTGAAGAAGAAATTCGCATCCGACAATCTAGCTGCTAAGACTCTTTCGTGTCCCTTACGTACAACGGCTTCATCCCGTGTCAAGGTATTATTCACGGCGACAAAATGAGGCAACAATTGTCCGACTGAGTCTCGAAGAGCAAAGTACTTCTGATGTTTCTTCATGGCTGTAATCAGCACGGGTTCAGGAAGACTAAGGAAAGTATGATCAAACCCTCCACAGACGGCAGATGGAAACTCTACCAAGTTGGTCACTGTAGAAAGCAGTTCAGGATCCATAGTCGGCGTTCCTGATACTGTCTCTGCTGCGCGGACAACCGAACCTATCACCTCCTTTTCCCGCTCATTCATGTTAATGATGACGAAGCCCTTCTTCATCTTTTGAAGGTAATCTTCAAGACCACGAATCTCCAGAGTTTTCGGGCCCATGAACCTATGGCCTCTGGATATATTGCCACTTTTTACTCCTCCTACCTCAAAAGGAATAACCTGACCATCCAGTAGGGCGAGAACCCAGTGAATGGGTCGGACAAAAGAGAACCCTACATCTCCCCAACGCATAGATTTTGGCCAAGGCACACTCCTGATAAGACCGGGGGTAGCTTCGGAAAGGATATGGCTGGTGGGTCTGCCCGTTACTTTCTTCTCAATACTGACATACTCGCCTCTTGGCGTCTCCACGAACTTGAACGCGTCCACCGAGACGCCCTGTTTCTCAGCAAAGCCGATAGCCGCCTTCGTCGGATTGCCTTCCCTATCAAATGCGGCTTTCTTAGGAGGTCCGGTTACCTCCTGGACAATGTCTTTCTGTTTGTCAGCAACAGACCTGCCGATTAAAACCAGTCGCCGAGGGGTGCCATAGATCTCTAGGTCCTCCTCGATGAGGATTCGCTCATCTCTTAATTGAGACTCCACAAGTCTCTTCAGAGCCCTTAATCCGTTTTCTAGATAGTCCGATGGAATCTCTTCAGTTCCTATTTCCAATAGTAATTCGGCAGTCATAAACTCTCTCGGGACATGTCACCTCTTCTTCTATGCTCTGGCATTTGCCAATAGGGGGTATCCCATCTCATCCCTCTGGCTAAGGTAGTTCTTGGATACTGCGCGGGCAAGATTTCGAATACGCTCGATATACTTTGTTCTTTCCGTGACACTGATGGCTCCCCTCGCCTCCATCATGTTGAAAACATGGGAGCACTTGAGACAATAGTCATATGCGGGCAGTACGAGCCCCCTTTCACTTATTCTGATGGATTCCTGCTCATACATGTCAAACATCTTCAGAAGCATTTCCACATCGGCAGTCTCAAAGCAGTATACAGAGAATTCCCATTCGCTTTTCTTATGAATATCCCCGTAAGTGAGTGTCTCATTCCACATAATATCGAATACGTTCTCTTTTCTCTGCAGGTACATGGCGATTCTTTCCAGGCCATATGTGAGTTCTACGGAGATGGGGTCCAATCGGATACTGCCGGCTTGTTGAAAATAGGTGAACTGTGTGATCTCCATGCCATCCAACCAGACCTCCCAACCAAGGCCCGAAGCCCCAAGGGTGGGGGATTCCCAGTCATCCTCCACGAATCGGATATCATGATCCAGAGGATCGATTCCAAGGGCCCTCAGACTTTCCAGGTAGATTTCCTGAATATCGATAGGGGAAGGTTTCATGACTACCTGGTACTGATAATAGTGTCCAAGGCGATTGGGATTTTCCCCATATCTCCCGTCAGTGGGACGTCTGGAAGGCTCTACATAGGCCACGGACCAGGGCTCCGGGCCCAGGGCCCTCAAGAGCGTGGCTGGATGAAAGGTCCCTGCTCCCACTTCCAGGTCATAGGGCTGCTGAATCACACAACCTTTGATTGCCCAGAACCTTTCTAAAGTCATTATGAGTTCCTGAAAGGTCATCAATGTCTCCGAGACTCGCGCAGGGTTTCATCCGAATCAAAAAATCCCCTTCTGAGGGGATGATTGAGAAACTATCACCTGATCTGTTTGATGTCAAGGAGCATGGGTTATCGGGGGATTTGGCTTTTTAAGGCCTACATCACGCTATGCCAAAAAAATCTCTTGCATCTTGTAACAGATAGCTTCTATACTCATTCTTCCAGTTATACCTTATCACCCAACCCAACATTCACAATCGCGCTGAGGCAGGTGAAGGATAGATCAATTGGAAGAAGAATCTTAGATCAGCACCTATTCGGTGGTTATGTGAGTTAGAACAGACGCCGACTGTGGGCCAAGGGCAGGAAGCAGGCAATATACACATGGGAATTATTGAAGTCGACTTGTTTTCAGATGATGTGGATTCTCTCGATCATCCGGAGGTTGTCAAATTCAAAAGGCTGTTAGAAGAAGTGGCGGATGAGTATCAATGCCATCTCATATCCTTCGAAATAGAACGCGGCACGGTTCTATTCTCATTTGGCGATGATGCCCTCGATGCAAAGATTGTTCGGTTATTACAGAATAATTCGACTTAATAAGATGGGGACTTCCTTTTGTAGAGATCGATCCATCCTCCGCAGCACGCCGTCCACAGCAAGTTATTGCGACCTGCCCTGAGTTTATCGAAGGGGAGGACAGGTAGTCTGCTACGGAGGACGAGCTCCTGAGGTTTGGAGGCACGTCTGAAGAAATCAAGTAGCCATATTATGTCAGATAACAAACGGTTTTTGGCCCTTTGGGGAGATGATATTCTCTATGCAGCTTGAGGACAGGCCTGATCTCTTGTATGTGTTTATCCGCGAGTTCTAACTTCATTAACGATCGGAACGGTATGGTCTGCATCCACTGGATCATTTTTACGACTTGGGGGCTGATTCCGGGAGTCACGGCAGTCTCCTCCTGACATTTCAGGCAGGCAACCCCTCCCCTATCCCTTTTAAATACTGCCTTTCCCTCCCCTTTATAAATCCTCCCACAATTACAACATCTCTCGAGATTAATCCCATAGCCCCCGAGGGTCATGGCCCGAACTTCGAAAAGCACGGCTATAGCCTCTGCCCGCTCTCCTCTGGAAAGGGCATCCAGCGATTCCCGAAGCAATTCAAATATCTTCCGGTCACCCATCCCCCAAGGGAACAAGATCTCTGTTAGTTCAATCATGTAACTCGCATATGAGAGGCTTGTGAAGTCCAACCTTATTCCAGGGAAGGCGTTAATGAGTCTACCGGAATTCAGAAGATAGAGATCTCCACTTCTCTTCAGTGAGAACTGCAAATCCACGAGGCAGAAGGCGTCAAAGCAGTTGGCAAAGCGTTTGCGACTGTTGCGAGCCCCCTTGGCAATGCCCTTTATTCGACCTTTATCCGGGCAGAGAAAAGTCACAAGAAGGTCTGTTTCACCCACCTCCTTTGTGCGCATGATAATCGAGCGTGAAGTGTAGTTCTCCATAAATTCTAAAAGCGTATCGATCTGACCTGGGGAATGAGGTGTTTCTGACACTGGCTTAGGAAGTATTCATCCGTCATTCCTGCAATGAAATCACGAACTATTTCAGCCGGGGATGTCTGCTCTCTATATTCTGACGCCATCCCTTCCAAATACTCTCTTTGGACATCAGAATCTTCGTTTCCTCTCCGCAGATCATCCATATATTTCTCAAACAACATTTCAAACATTCGTTTGATTTTTGGCGTCTGCTCTTTGACTTTTTCGCTCATGTAGATACGATCCTGGTTAAACCGTTTCAATCCTTTGAGCGCTTCTCCCACCTCCTGGCTGAAGCAGGTATAGGGTTTATCCAGACTTTGGGTCACCAGGTCTTCAACTAAAGTATAGACAATGGTCCCATTCGTGTTCCCCAAAATACGACACGAATCTTTGGGCAACTCACTCCTGTCGATTAATCCAACCCTGATCGCATCCTCGATATCCCTCCCAATATAACTGATTGTATCGGCCATTCTCACAACGCAACCCTCCAGACTCATAGGGAGAATATCAATAGAAGGGATCTTTTCCTTTTCCCTCATTTCGGTATCAAATGTCTGGAAGTTCTTATTTTTCTTTGGCGTAAGGGCCTGACTGTGAACTTCTCCGTCATGACACAGGATCCCATCAAGGACCTGAAGGGTAAGGTTCCACCCCTTTCCTTTTCTCTCTATCTTTTCCAGGAATCTGACACTCTGCACATTATGGAAAAAGGGACCCAAGCCATGAGCTTTAGATACTTCGGTAAGGAACCTTTCGCCGTCATGACCGAACGGAGTATGTCCAATGTCGTGAGCAAGGGCGATGGCCTCAATAAGATCTTCGTTGAGTCTGAGTATTCGCCCTATGGTCCTGGCTATCTTGGAAACCAGTTGAACATGGAGGACACGATGAGTGATATGATCATTCTTAATGAGATAAAAGACCTGAGTCTTATCAATATATCGAGAATAGGCTAGGGAGTGCAGGATGCGGTCAGCATCCAGGGAGAAATTCTGTCTATGCCCCATAAGAATGCTGTCTTCCTCTTCACGCCTGACTGCCTGTCTGCTTAAGCACGCATAGGGAGATAATCTCGCCTCTTCCATTACATCAAGATCGGCCCTTATTCCTTTTAAAAGGTCCTCGTTGCTCAATCCTTGGACTCCCCTCTATTCCGGTTTTTTCGGTAGGCTTTTGTTAATTCACCCCAAATACTCTTTCCCCGTTTAGCGATAATCTTATGGGCCTGTTCTGCGATGACCTTGGATTGCTCACCAAGGTTTTCGTCATCAGGGATTACCTTCCCCTCTTTTCTATACTTCCATCGCAACAGAGACTCAGTCAGTTTGAGTTCTGCGCTTTTACCCATCTTTTTAAGGCCCTTCTTGAGATCCTCATCCATACAATAACCTCCGTATCGAAAGAACCTACCATATCTTAATACAAAAAGGTCATTGACGTATCCTCTTGGGTTTTTCCCTTATGGCTCGTCAGCCCACGAATACATCCCCCGCGGTCATTTGGGTAATCCAGACATCCGTTCAATCCTCATGAAAGAACACAATCTGGTAGAAAAGGATCATATGATCTGGCAATAAAAGTGCTAGAAAATCCTGATCTTAAGACTAGGGTACACAAGAGCGGGATTACATGTCAATCTTATATCCCTACATTTGATTTGGGTCGGCTTCATAATCTAGCATACTCTAAGAAGTTTTTTCTTGCAAAACCCGGATCGAAATGTTAGCTAAATTAGTTTACATTTTTCATTTTCATTCTCATACTCTCCTTTCTCTAGCAAAACTACGTTGTTGTGCAGGGTAAGGTTTGTAGAGAGGCATTAAAACACACGTTCAGGATAGACCCCGGTAACCCGCCCTATGGGAATGAGAAACACATCTGAACGGAGGAAGAACCGCGGGATCGAGACTCCTAAGGTCTCGATAAAAGGAGGAGGTTTTCATGGCAGTATCGCTCAACATGAAGGAGCTTTTGGAGGCTGGCGTCCATTTTGGGCACCAGACAAGGCGTTGGAACCCAAAGATGAAACCGTATATTTTTGGTGCGCGTAATGGGATTCATATCATAAATCTTCAGAAGACAGTAGAGTTATTTACGGCTACAAGTAATTTTGTCACTAATACGGTCTTGGAAGGGCACTCCTTACTCTTTGTAGGGACCAAGAAACAGGCTCAAGAGTCTATCGTGGAAGAGAGTGAACGCTGTGGCATGTTTTATGTTTCCAATCATTGGCTCGGCGGCACCTTGACCAATTTTCAAACCATCAAGAAGAGCATCGCCCGTCTGAAAGAGTTGGAGGGCATGGTAAGGGATGGGACCATCAATCGATACACGAAAAAAGAAGCGCTGAAGATGGAAAAGGATTTGGCAAAGCTGGAGAAAAACCTGGGAGGCATTAAGGATATGGATGCTCTGCCCGGGGCTGTCTTCCTTGTGGACCCCAAAAAGGAGCATATCGCCGTAAGAGAGGCGAAAAAACTGGATATCCCTGTCATTGCGATCGCAGACACCAATTGCGACCCGGATGATATAGACTACATCATCCCCGGAAACGACGATGCCATTAGGGCCATCAGGCTCATCTGCTCGAAAATCGCTGACGCCTGTATTGAAGGACATAACTTGGCAGAAGAGAGGCTCCGGGTAGAAGCTGAGTTGAGTAAAAGAGCCGAGTCAGACAAAAAACTAGATGATGAAGTCAAAGAGGAGCTCCACCCTAAAGAGGGAGGGCAGGAGAAAGGTCCTGAAGTCATTCTGATTTCGAAAAAGGAAGATCTTGAAATTCAAGAAGATGTAGCGGAGGAGTAGAAAATTGGAAATATCGGCATCAGCTGTAAAAGAACTGAGAGACAAGACCGGCGCGGGCGTGATGGATTGTAAGGCGGCCCTCAAACAGGCCAATGGTGACATGAACGAAGCCATCGATTATCTCAGAAAGAAAGGGGCTGCTACAGCCCAAAAAAGAGGAGGACGTGCAACCTCCGAAGGTCAAATTCAGTCCTATATTCATGCCGGGAATAAGATCGGTGTCCTTGTGGAAGTGAATTGTGAAACCGATTTCACGGGAAAAACAGAGGACTTCACTGAACTCGCCAAGAATTTGGCCATGCAAATTGCCGCCACCAGCCCTATCTCCGTGGATCGGGAGGGGATTCCAGCCGAATTATTGGACAAAGAAAAAGAAATCTACACGGCCCAAGCAAAGGACTCAGGGAAGCCGGAAAAGGTTATTGATAAGATTGTCGAAGGTAAATTGAAGAAGTACTACAGCGAAGTCTGTCTCCTGGAACAGACGTATGTGAAAAACCCCGACATCACAATTCAAGACCTTCTGTATGAAATAATGGCCAAAACAGGCGAGAAGATCACTATAAGACGATTCGTACGTTTCCAACTCGGAGAGGCTGATGAATAACGCTACGCGCCCCCGTTACAGGAGAATACTTCTCAAACTGAGCGGGGAGGCCTTAATGGGGGATAAATCCTTTGGTATTGATCCTGTGATTCTCAACAAGATTGCAGGCGAAGTTCATAACATTCACCAATTGGGGGTGGAAATCGCTGTAGTCATTGGGGGTGGAAATATATTCAGAGGATTAAGGGCATCGGAATACGATATGGGCCGGGTTCCGGCCGACAACATGGGTATGCTGGCTACCGTAATCAATGCCATTGCCTTAGCGGAAGCCTTGAATATGATGGGTTCAGAGACGCGGGTCATGTCCGCTCTTGATATGAACAAAGTCGCAGAACCCTATGTCCGAGAAAGGGCTATCAGCTATCTCGAAAAAAATCGTGTCGTTCTCCTTGGGGCTGGGACAGGCAACCCATATTTCAGCACCGACACGGCCGCTGCCCTAAGGGCTATGGAACTTCAGGCGGAAGTCCTTTTAAAGGCGACCAAAGTGGACGGAGTTTTTGACTCGGATCCGGAACAAAACCCATCATCCAAATCCTTTGATAACATAACCTATCAAGAGGTGATAATAAGAAATCTGAAGGTAATAGATTTAACCGCCGTATCCCTTGCCATGAGTCAGAACCTGCCCATCATCGTCTTTAACCTTCGGAAGACAGGAAACATAGAAAAGGTCATTCTTGGACAAAGCATAGGAACTTCAATTTCAGGGGAATCAGCATGAAAGAAGAAATCTTGTCTGAATTACATCAGAAGATGGAAAAAACCGTTGAAGCCCTCAGAAAGGATTTGAACAGGATCCGGACGGGTCGAGCGTCCGTCGCCCTCCTTGATGGCATCAAAGTGAACGCCTACGAGACCCAGATGCCTCTGGATCAAGTCGCATCTCTATCTACCCCCGAAAGCCGTTTGATTACCATTAAACCATGGGACCAGTCTATTATTGCAGAAATAGAGAAAAGCATTCTGAAGTCCGAACTTGGTCTGACGCCCATGAACGACGGGAAGCTTATCAGGATCTCCATCCCGCCACTGACTGAAGAGCGAAGGAAAGAGCTGGCAAAGATGGCTAAAAAGATGGCTGAAGAAGCCAAGATCTCTATCCGCAATCACAGGCGGGAAGCGAACGAAATGTTCAAGGAACTGAAAAACGAAAAAGAAATCTCAGAAGATGAGATGTATAAATCCCAAGACCAGACTCAGAAGGTAACCGATGATTTCACTAGAAAGGTGGATGAAATCACGGCTGAGAAAGAAAAAGAGATCGTCGAGTTCTGATTAAATCCCTCCCATTGACCTTCACTTCACAACAGTGGTATCCTTTTGTCTATGTCAAACATAAATCTTGAAAAACTACCCAAGCATATCGCAATCATCATGGACGGAAATGGCCGATGGGCCAAAAAGAGGGCCCTAAACCGAATATACGGTCATGAAAATGGAATCGATTCCGTAAGGGAAGTTGTCAGAACAAGCCGGGAAATCGGGATATCATATCTTACGTTATATGCCTTTTCCGAAGAAAACTGGAAAAGACCCAAACACGAAGTGGATGCCCTGATGAACCTTCTAAAAAGTTTTCTCAAGAATGAATTGGATGAAATGCTTGAAAACGGGATACGTTTTCAAACGATTGGAAGATCAGGCAAGTTGCCTGAGGACGTGCAGAGACTTCTCTCTGATACCTCAGATAAAACTTCCCAAAACAAAGACATGGTGCTGAACCTTGCCCTGAGTTATGGAGGAAGGCAGGAGATACTTGATGCCTTCCAAAAGATATTCATGAGGGTTGAATCCAGAGTCTTGAGACCAGAGGAGATCACCGAGCAGACTATTTCGGATTCACTATATACGACAGGAATCCCCGATCCCGACCTGCTCATAAGGACAAGCGGTGAGTACCGGATAAGCAATTTTCTGCTGTGGCAGATCGCCTACACTGAGATCTATATTACCCCCACACTATGGCCCGATTTTCGAAAAGAGGAATATCTTGCAGCTATCAAGGAGTTCCAGAAAAGGGAGAGACGGTTCGGGGCCAGCGAAGCGGAATGAAGAGACCGGGATTACAAAGACAAAGAAGTGGAGATAAACGTTTAACATGCTAATTAAACGATGGCTGACCAGCATCATCGCCGTCCCTATCCTTATTTACGTCATCGGCTTTGGCCACCCATTGCTTTTCTACACTCTCCTTCTTGGCACATCCCTTGTGGGTCTATTCGAATTCTACAACATGACATGCTCTAACCTTCCGAGATTTGTCCTATGCGTAGGTTATCTCCTTACATTCCTTCTTTTTGCGACAATCTACACTGGGCAATACCTGGATCTATCCGCTATCATTGCTTTTTCGGCTTTTGTGCCCATGGCATTCTTTATGTTCACACAACCTGTACCGAGCCGACAAGATACGGCAGATATTGGAAAGACTGTTTTGGGGCCAATTTATGTAGGGCTGCCCCTAGTAATGCTCTTGCATATTCACAGGCACTACCCCGGCGGCAAAGGATACATCTGGGTTTTCTTTCTCTTGGTCGTCGTTTTTGCCAATGATACGGGAGCCTTCTACCTAGGAAAGCTCTTTGGAAAACATAGACTCTATGAGGCCATGAGCCCAGGAAAAACCTGGGAGGGGGCTATAGGGGGTGCCCTTTGCAGCTTCCTGGCCGCGTTTTGGTTCCTGCGAATGATTCCCCTACACCCGCCTGATCTGAGCATACTGTGTCTCGTTGTCTTCATCTCTATTGTGGCCCCGATTGGAGATCTTGTCGAATCCATGATGAAAAGAGCCCATGGCATCAAAGATTCCGGAAGAATCCTTCCCGGTCACGGAGGGATTCTGGACAGAATAGACGGTCTATTGTTTGCCATCCCTGGGCTCTATCTGTTCCTGAATTGGTCGGTATGAGATATAATGCGGAAGTAACTTAAAAGGATTTGAGATTGCCAAATCGTGACTCTATTTGGAGATCGACTCCCGAAACCATGAAAAGGGTATCACTCCTGGGTTCTACCGGTTCCATAGGCCGGAATGCCCTGAAGATCATTAAGCATCATCCTGATAAGTATAGGATAGTTGCATTGAGTGCAGGCCGAAATATCGATCTGTTATTGGGGCAGATCGACGAATTCAGTCCCAAAGCCGTATCCGTATTGGATGAAGACCTGGCAAGCACTCTGCGAACCCGGTTGAAAACAAACGCCGGGATAGAGGTCTACTCAGGGATAGATGGATTCAAGCGTATGGCCACCTTGGATGAAGTCGATACCGTCATCTCTGCCATGACAGGCGCAGCGGGATTGGCTCCTACTTATGCAGCAGTTGAAGCGGGGAAAAACATCGCTTTGGCCAACAAAGAGGCCATGGTCATGGCCGGGCACCTTATTATGGGCGGCGTGAAAAACAATAAACAGACTGTCCTACCCATTGACAGTGAACACAGCGCGATTCTTCAATCCCTTCAGGGTCATCCTAGAGAAGATTTAAGGCGGATCATACTTACCGCGTCCGGGGGGCCTTTTAGAAATATGTCCCTTCAAGAAATGAAAAGAGTGACGCCGGAGCAAACGCAGGAACACCCCACCTGGAATATGGGCCGGAAGATAAATGTCGACTCTGCCACTTTGATGAATAAAGGACTTGAAGCCATTGAAGCCAAGTGGTTTTTCGATTTGAAAATGGGCCAGATTGATATTTTGATCCACCCCCAGAGCATTGTTCACTCCATGGTGGAATACAGAGACGGCTCCATCATCGCTCAAATGGGTGTACCGCACATGATCACCCCCATATCCTATGCCCTTTCTTATCCTCATCATATAGAAAACGACCTTTCTCCTTTACAACTGGATGAGATAGGGACACTAAGCTTTGAAAAACCTGATAAGACGAGGTTTAGATGTCTGGACCTGGCCCTTCAAGCCGGAAAGATCGGGGGAAGTATGCCCGCAGTCCTCAACGCAGCGAATGAGATCGCTGTAGGAGCCTTCCTTGAGGGGCATATTGGCTTTCTCCAGATTCCCATGCTCATAGAAAAAACTATGGAAGTCCATACAGCTTATGATATCCAGCATATTGAGGAGGTCATGGAGGCGGATTCCTGGGCGCGCCACAGGGCTGAAGAAGCCTTGAAAAGCTTGAGGGTCTCAAAGTAGCACAGATGATATGCCAACATATCACGTATAGTCATTGCATGAACACACACATAAATGCTAAAATCAAAATCGAGGACTTCGGAGTCAATACCGGTTTCCGAAAGCCGATACTTCTTTGGAATGAAAGGTTGAATACATGGAAGTTCTTCTAAGCCTTTTTAAAAACACCGGGCATCTTGCATTCTATTATCTCCTTCCCTTTATCATTGTTCTAGGAATCATGGTTTTTTTCCATGAATTGGGACATTTTATAGTGGCTAAGCTTTTTAACGTCAAAGTCCTCAAATTTGCCCTTGGATTCGGGCCTAAGATTTTGGCAAAAGTCTGGGGTGAAACCGAATACTCCATCCGTTATATCCCATTGGGCGGTTTCGTCAAAATGTTGGGGGAAAATGAGGATATCGAAGAAGATGAGGTACTCGCTGAAGAAGATATTCCAAGAGCATTCAACAACAAACATCCTTTTAAGAGGATGGCCATCGTTGTGGCAGGACCCTTTTTCAACGTGTTGCTTGCCTTTCTCTTGTACTGGGGAATATTCTACTTTTCAGGCGCCTATATAAGGTTCGCAGAGATCGGCAATGTGCTCCCCGATTCGCCGGCCAGCAGAGCGGGTCTGTTGAAGGGAGATGTCATTAAGTCTATTGACGGTATATCCATTGAAGATTTCCTTGAAATACAGGAGGCCCTCTTTGGTAAATCGGGCATACCTGTTGAAGTATATGTAGAAAGAGGCAATGACCTGATCTTCCTTACCGTCATACCGGATGAATTCAAACAAGAGGCCTATGGCCAGGAGATCTCCATGGCGAGAATAGGCATTGAATCCTCTGGCAACTACGCGAAGAAAGAGTTTGGACCATGGGGGTCCATGAAACATGCCGCCATTGAAACATGGACCTGGATTACGCGAATATACGACACCATCGTGAAGCTACTCACCGGGACCTATTCCATTAACATGATGGGCGGCCCAATCATGATCGGGCAAATGACCGGCGAGTTTGCCCAGGCAGGTCTTGTTGCCCTCGCGGGATTTATGGCTATGATCAGCGTAAATCTGGGGATCATCAATCTCTTTCCCATCCCCATACTGGATGGAGGGCTTATTCTCCTCCTCCTCGTGGAACTATTGACCGGCAGACCACTGAATAGCAAGACCCGGGAATGGGTCCAGAAGATTGGACTTTCCCTGATTATTCTCTTGATGGCCGTGGTTTTCTATAACGATATTGTTCGAGTCTTTAATCAATTCCCATGATACTGGCTGTCAACACCACTACGCGACAATTCGGTCTAGCCCTAATGGATATGCGGGGCACTGTTTTGGCTGAATATATCATCTTGCCAAAAGAGAAAAACTTTGGCGGATTCATGCCTGCGGTCAACGCCCTGATGGAATACGTCAATGTTGGAATGGAAGAAATCCAGACGATTGCTGTAGCAATTGGCCCGGGGAGTTTTACCGGCATGAGAGTTGGGCTTGCCATGGCAAAAGGCATGACCCAAGGACTCAACATTCCCCTTATAGGGGTGTCCAGCCTTGAAGCCCTTGCCCGTCAAGTCCTATATGTGAATTATCCGGTCTGTCCGATCATCGATTCCAGAAAAGGAGAGGTCTTCACGGCGCTATTTCATTGGAGTGACGACGATGAGATGATCCGAATCCGAGAAGATACCTGCTTAAGGATAGAGGACCTCGCCTCCATGGTCACTGAGACAACCATCGTCCTGGGCAACGATTTCAATCGTCAGAGTCCTCTCATTAAAGAGGCTCTAGGGGCTGAGGCCGTCTTGGCGCAAGCCCACCTTTGGAACTTAAGGGCTTCTGCAGTAGGCACACTTGGACTCAAACGATTTCTTGCCCAAGATTTCGATGACGCGCAAGATCTTGTCCCGATCTATCTCCGTCCCCCCGATATTCGACCCAATCCTTATGCATCCCAATCGGCAAAAAGCGGGGGGCAATAGCGTTGACAAGAACCCAGAACGAAAAATATAATGTCTAAAAAGCATGGGATGAGTCATAGATCATGTCGCCGGATATAGAAAAGACACGAATCAATAACAGGTGGCCCGTGGTTAGGGAGGGGATCCCATTCATCACATTGGGTCTCTTTCTTACCATTCTTTTTACCTTTCTTGGTCTTGACATCCTATCTATCCTTACAGGTCTTTTGACCCTATTCATCATCTTCTTTTTTCGTGACCCTGCCCGTCAAAATCATGTGTCTGACAAGGCCGTTCTGACCCCTGCGGATGGAACTATACTAAGGATTCAGCATTTTGAGGATGAGGAAAATCCTCTGGGTGAACCGGCCATAAGGATCAGTGTCTTTATGTCTTTGTTCAATGTCCATGTTAATCGAATTCCCATCATGGGAAAGATATCGGAGATTGTCTATCACTCTGGAAAGTTCTTTTCAGCCCACCTGGACAAGGCCTCCGATACAAACGAAAATAATTTTATCACCCTTCATACAGGAGATGGCCGTAAAATCGTTTTCGTCCAAATCGCGGGACTGATAGCCAGACGCATTGTGTGCTGGATCAAAGAGGGGGACCATGTGAAGACGGGTCAACGCTTTGGCATGATCCGATTTGGCTCCCGTTTGGATATCTATCTTCCAAGAGACACGCACGTCACGATTCAACCTCGAGACAAAGTCAAGGCCGGGGAGACTATTTTGGGGCATTTGTCGTGAAATAAAGAGAAAAGCGTGTTCCGAGTACAGGGTTTTGGAAGAGGCATTGAGTCTTCCCAAATGATATTCATCTGCCAACCCTTTGGAGGGTTTTAAATCGTTGTTGCCATACATTAAAGCCACTCTTTCGAGGATGATCTTAGAGTGTCAGTGAGATCGCCAATTTCACCTTTTCATAAGCATCAGAATCGTGATAAATGGAGAATTGGTTCAAGTCTTGATAAAGGCCAAGTCTGTTTATCAAAGCTTTGTCTCACTCTACGTGAGTCCTTGCCGCAAAACAACTGAAGACCGGAACATTGACAGACCATGAGAATAACGGGTGGAGAGGCTAGGGGGCGGATACTGGCATCCTTGAAAGGAAGCAAGATACGGCCTACGTCGGATCGCGTCAGAGAGGCCATTTTCAGTCTTATCGGACAAGATACAGCAGGATTGAGCGTCCTTGATCTGTTTGCAGGCACCGGATGTCTCGGCATTGAGGCCATTAGCAGAGGAGCCATTGAAGCCTTGTTTGTTGACAATTCATTCCAATCCATTAAGCTCATCAAAAAGAATCTGCATCTTTGTAGGTATGAATCTGTGGGATCTGTCCTTAAAAGGGACCTGAGTCAAGGATTTCCGGGGGTGAGCCCATTGATAAAAGAAAAGTTTGATCTGGTCTTCATAGATCCTCCCTACAAAGAAAAGGTCATACCACAAGTACTCACTGATCTCTCGGTGAGAGATACCCTTTCGTTATCAGCGATCGTGGTTGCGGAAAGCTTCAAGGCCGATACCATGCCGGTTACTTTAGGGAAGCTCTATTTGGACAGATCAAAAACCTACGGACAGACAAAAATAAGCATTTATCGATGCGGAGGGAATCTATGAAAAAGAGAGTGGCCATCTATCCTGGAACGTTTGACCCCATCACTAACGGACATCTAAGTGTAGTCGATAGGGCCTTGAAGATATTTGACAAACTGGTGATCGCCATCCTGAACAACCCGGTGAAAGTGCCCCTTTTCACCCTTGAAGAGAGGATATACATGATCAAACACGCCGTTCAAAACGGAGCCAATATTGAAGTAGACACTTTCGACGGTCTGTTGGTTGATTATGTGATAAAAAAAGGGACCAATGTGATCATCAGGGGCTTAAGAGCATTGTCTGACTTCGAATATGAGTTTCAGACCGCCCTTATGAATCGAAAACTCAACCGAGAGGTTCAGTCCATATTCCTGATGACCGACTATAAATGGTTTTATACCAGTTCCACTATCATCAAGGAAGCTGCCAGCTTCAACGGAGATGTGAGTGGATTGGTCCCAAAAGTTGTAAATCAGAAGTTAAAACAGAAATTTGGCTACTAAAAAAGACTTGACACTATCGCCGTCATCGTTAATATTGGCAGTTCAGCGTCCATTGAAACATAGGCATATGATCTCTGAGAGAGCTTAGGGAGGGAGGATCGAAGATGGCTCTGACAAAAGAAGACCTTACCAATGATGTCTATAACCATGCTGGATTAAGCAAAACTCTGTCTCGAACCGTTGTGGAAAGGCTTTTTGAAATCATGAAGCAGTCCCTTGAAAGGAAGGAAGACCTTCTCATCAGCGGCTTCGGCAAATTCCTCGTCAAGGATAAATCCGAGCGAAGGGGAAGGAACCCTCAAACCACTGAAGACCTTCAGCTGAGGGCGAGAAGAGTGGTTGTTTTCAAGACCTCCGGGGTTCTCAGAGACAAAATCAACGGGAATCTCAAATCCTGACGACAAAGGCCTCGGTAAAACCCATCTCCTGCAATCTCTTCTCAACTCGTCCGGCCTTGCTTAGCGTTTCAGACTTTGAAACGTGCACCTTATACAGGGCATTGTCGCCGTTGACTCTCTGAACGGCAACGTGAATGTAATCAAAGATTCTTCCCAAACGATTTGCTACCTCAAGGGCATTGTTCTTGTCTGAGAAAGCCCCAATTTGAATGGTAAATGCCCCCGTCTTCAAGTCTGCCAATTCCACAAGGGGTATTGATCCTTTGCCCGATCCCAACTCACCTACTTCCTTTCCCAAAGCGACTATTTTGACATCAACCACTCCGGGACCGATCAAGTCGATTTCTTCAGCCACGGCTCGCGACAGGTCAATAATCCTGCCCTTGACAAAAGGTCCCCGATCATTTATGCGCACCACGCTCTGTTTTTTATTGGACAGATTCAGCACCTTGACATAGGTGCCCATGGGAAGCGTCTTGTGTGCTGCCGTCTTTTTGTTCATATCATATTTTTCACCACTAGCCGTGAAGCGACCGTGAAATTCCCCACCATACCACGAGGCCTTGCCATACTGCACAAAACCATCCGCTTTTGGCAACGGGTAATAGCGTTCTCCGTTTATTGTGTAAAATGTCGTCTTTTGCTCTCCTCCTGGTAGAGCAACAATCCTTCTTTCCACACCATCAGGCCCTCTGATATAATACGGTTCCCTTGCACAGCCGGAAAAGAAAAAGACCAGGGTCATAACCATGAAACACGCGTTAGCTGGAATAGATCGTCTCCCCACTGTTCCTCCGTTTTCTTCACTATGGATTATGCTATTGATAAGTTCGGTTCTTACCACAAATAACTCACACCAAAAACCTCCCCGCTGCCAGCAACGGGCTATTGAAAAACGGGTTTGCCAAATGTAGATCTCTCTTATTATTAGAACTCTGTATATATTATCATATATATGATTTAGTTCAACTTAATTTTACCCATTTCAAGGCCATCTCTCAAAAATAGCCACTGATCAATGTCATTCTGTTGGGCTCAATATCCATAATTATTGTGCCTGGGTTTCGTTTGGGCTGGCCCACAATCAAAGAAGCGACATGAGAAAGCTGGAGAACGCCATCTCGTCTTGTACAGTTTGGATGATCGCTTTGCCAATCCGAATAGACCGGCAGATCGGCCTATGAAATGCCTCCCTAATCATTATCGCCTATATCCTTCGAGATGTGTAATTTTGTGTACCTATCACTGTATGAATTGTACGCCTTGCCCATCCATTAAGAGAATCAATCCAATCTTCTTTCTAGGGACAACAATCCGATTTCCGATTAAAGTGGGAACATCTTCACTGAAGTAACGACATATGGATAGAAAATGATGCATTGTGTATTCCTTTCTGAGCGATAATGAAGCTTTAAGCTTTGATATAATATAACTAATTGAAATAAATAGATTAATCTCTTCCTTCAAGGTGTTGTTTTTGACCTAATATCCTTTCTGCAGCAGATCCTAGGCCCATCTCGAAAGGATTTTCCTGCTGCCCTTTTAATGACTGGACTTCCTAGCTCATCCATACCATCCATTATGATATTACAGACTTGCAGGCCTGGCCCAAATATTGCTCCTAATAATAAAGCCAGAAATCTTAGTCCCCCACACCACGGTAATAAGATGCTTCATGCAGGCAAGTGTCCGGCAGTGTAGCCATCTGCGGATAGCCGTTAGGTCTTGTCCCAGAGAAATGAGGTCGCCCCATGGCGAGGCTGATTGTAGAGCATAATTCGCGGGTCTTGAAAGACTACTCTTTTGGCAAAAAAAGCGTGACCGTCGGAAGGTCTGGCGACAATACCATCGTTCTGGATGATTTAGCGGTATCCGGCTATCATGCTAGAGTGGACAAAAAAGGTGTTGACTACATCTTGACAGACCTACAAAGCACCAACGGGACATTCCTAAACAACGCAAGTGTTGTCTCCCATAGACTGACACACGGAGACAGAATCGTGATGGGCGAACACACCCTCCTATTTGTGGGCACTGAAATGGCTAAGATCTATGCCGAAGAAGAGAAACTTGACCTGAATAAAACGACAATAAGGGGAAAGCCCGAGAAAAGAAGTGCTGTTTTCAGGCCTTTCACAATAGAAAGGAAAGAAACGGCCATAGGAAAAACTGATCGTTCACCACGGCGTTGGAGGGCTATTCCTGTCTTGTCGACCATCCTGATTCTGATTATAGGATTATGGGTGTTATTGAACCAAAATACCGGCTTACTCAGGGGTCTTGCGTCATCTCCCATGCTCAGTGAAACAAACTCTACCTTCAGACCCATATCGAAATCTGGATTGAACGAGGTAGAATCAATTTCAACAATAGAATCCGTTGCGAATGAGTCTTTTCCTCAGACCTCACCCGACCAAGACTGGGCATTCTCAGATTTGAAAGGAGAAACACCTCCGGACGGAATGCATGAGCCCATGTATATGCTTGAAGGTATCGTGTTGGCAAGCGAGTCACAGGATTCCTTCGCTGTGATAAACGGACATATGGTTAGATCAGGAGAGACGGTCGGGAAAGCAAGGATTACAGAGATTGGCAGGAACTATGTGGTTGTTCAATCCTTAAACGACGAGTCAGAAATCAGGCTTACTCTCCGAAGATGACGTCTCTTGGATACTACTCTCTACACTCTTTCTGACATGAGATTCATTCACTCCTGACCAATCAAACACTTATTTCTACCAAATGCTTTTTTCGATTTTTACGCCGGAAACCAGATCTGTTCCAGAATGACTCCGATAGTATATTCCCCTTCTTCACGACAAACCTTTTTAAAAGCCCTTTTCGGTGATACCTCCTAAACAAGGATATATTTACTCAGATTCTTTTTGACTCCCCGCTTACTCTCATCTATATTGGATTTCCTTGGAGATAGTTGGAAAGATGGATAAAAGCTTTGTTTCAAAACTCTTCCTTATGGTCCTCTTAGCCGCTCTAATTATGCTTTTACGGCTCTTCTGGGTCTTTATTTCCGCCATGGTCCTGGCGCTCCTCATAGCAAGTGTCTTTTATCCATTTTATTCCCGTCTGAAAAAGCGTCTAAAAGGAGATGAGCGTTCAGCAGCTCTGCTTATGACCCTATTGGTATTCTTGATATTGGTCATCCCGGTAGGAGGTTTTGTGGGCTCCCTGTCCAATGAAGCCCTCGATTTTTACGATACGAGTAGAAGTTCTCTCTCCCTGATAAAAATCCATCAGGCCCTGGAGGGAGATTCCATATGGGCTCGTTCTGTCAGAAAAACCGGAGAGCTGGCAGGAATCGAGTTCAGTATTGAGACTCTTGAAGAATTGTCTGCCTCAATGACAAAGACCTTAGGTCTCTATTTATCTAAACAGCTCGGCTATGTGGCATCCAATCTCTTCAGTTTTTTGATTCATTTTTTTCTGATGATTCTTTCTGTCTACTACATATTCCGAGATGGCAAGCGCATCAAGGACTATATTGGCGAGCTCCTTCCATTTCCGGTGAAACAGCAAGATCTCATCGTAGACAAATTCCACGAAATGGCAAGCGCTATTCTTGTCGGCAATGGCCTTAATGGTGTTATCCAGGGGGTACTGGGAGGTTTTGGCTTCTCCTTCTTCGGACTGGGTTCTCCCGTTCTTTGGGGAACAGTCATAGGATTTATGGCGTTTCTACCCATTATCGGTGCAACCGTCGTCTACCTTCCGGTTACCGTCATATTGCTTCTACAGGGCAATATTGGGATTGCGCTAGGCTTCCTGTCATATAACGCGGCCTATAGCATCATCATGGAATACTTATTTAAGCCCAAAATGATCGGCAAGGGCATGAAAATGAATTCTCTACTTGTTCTCATCGGCATCCTGGGAGGGATGAAACTCTTTGGTATTCTCGGCATTATTTACGGCCCGCTGATTATAACCATCTTCGTCACTCTCGCCGAGATCTATCGGCTCGAGTATAAAGAGAATATAGCAGAGGCCAGATGACAGTTCTCTTTTTCTCACATTAGAAGACTCGGCAAGGGACCTATAGACTCATGAATCAAAAGCTGGAGTCATCTGCTTTCATGCTCATACGATACCATAAAATCCACTTTTCTTGAGTTTGTATCGTTAAAAGGAGGCAACCATGGACAAAAAAGGTGTAGGCATTACTATTACTCAGCACTTGTTGATGGAGGAGCGGCAAAATCCCGAAGCCACCGGCGCCTTTACCTACCTACTCAACGAACTCATCGTAGCGGCCAAAGTCATCTCTTGGGAAGTCAACAAAGCAGGCCTGGGGGACATTCTTGGCTCTACAGGTGAGATAAACGTTCAGCAGGAACGGGTCCAGAAGCTGGATGTGTTCTCTAACCGGGTGATCATCGAGAGAATGCAGCATATCGGCCAGCTTTGTTGCATGGGCTCAGAGGAAGTCGCGGAGCTCATTGATATACCGTCTCAATATCCAAAGGGGAACTACATCCTCCTCTTTGACCCTCTGGACGGCTCGTCCAATATTGATGTTAACGTAAGCATCGGCACCATATTCGGCATTTACAGGAAGGTAAGTGACGAAACAGACGTGGATTTTCTTCTCACCGATGCGCTTCAGCCTGGAATCAAGCAAGTGGCCGCAGGCTATTTCATTTATGGCTCAAGCACCATTATGGTGTATACGACAGGAAACGGAGTCAATGGCTTCACCCTCTATCCCAGTGTTGGAGAGTTCCTCCTTTCCCATGAAAATATCCGCATCCCTGAAAAGGGAAAGATATACAGTCTAAATGAGGGGAACTATCAGTATTGGGATGAAGACACAAAGGCCTTGGTGGACTATTTCAAGCAAAAAGATAAGACAACTGGCCGTCCCTACACCTCCCGTTACGTGGGGAGCTTGGTCGCCGACTTTCACCGAAACCTCCTTAAAGGGGGCATTTTCATGTATCCTGCGGATCTTAAAGACCCGAAAAAGCCCACAGGAAAGCTAAGACTGATGGTTGAGGCCAATCCTCTTGCCATGGTCGTGAGGGAGGCGGGTGGATATGCCAGCGATGGGAAAGGTCCTATTCTCGAGATTCAGCCTACGGATTTACACCAAAGGGTCCCGTTATATATTGGAAGCAAAGAAGACGTGGAAACGGCGGAGGCATTCCTCAGTGGGGAGAGGAGGGTTTGAGTAACAGCAGAAGATACACCGGATTCACCTCTTCGTTTATCGTTGTTTTTATGATAGATTTCCTGGGTGCGAGGTGTCCCTTCGCTGCATTGTTGTCGGCTTATGGTTTTGAAAATCTGGTTCTACATGTCCTTGTCATAGTGAAACCAAGCAATACACCCAGAAGACTTCCGGACAGATCAATAAGATAGTCGGTAAGCCGTGGGGTTCGGTCAAGCGTAAGCAACTGCAAGAATTCTGTGACTGCCGCAAACAGGGCAAGTGATGCAAATAGGCACATGGCATGGTAAATGGACTTGCCAATGCGGCCTCGTGCGTTTGAACGGCGTCGCAGCCATAAAGATGATGAAGTCCCCATCGCAAGAAAAATAATGAAATGCCCGATCTTTTTGAGTACTTCAACCTTGATGGACAAAACACTTGCGATTTCTTCAAAATAGGCTTGACGGCATAATACCCCAAGGGCACCCACCAAAATGATAGCCGGAATCATCCACCCAAAACCTTCCCAGATTTTCATGATAAAAAGGAAGACTAGAATGAGTATGGCCCCTACACCTAATAGAATATTCCTGTTGCGAAAGAATTGATGATTCATTCGCAAGGGTTGGAGTGAAATATCATCGATCCACATGGTTCCGGACTTTGCGCTATTCTGAATCAGGACGTGGGCACTCTCCGCAAAATCAGGGACCGGGAAAACCTTCGAAAACTCTACCCATAATGAAGATCCTGAAAGCCCTTCGGCAGAGTGGGGATAATCCCATCTACGGGTCCCTCTCAGGTCCTGAAAATATAAAAGGCAGCGTGCAATATTCCAGGGATTCAGCCCTTTTTTGATGTCTTCCACGCGTACTCGACCTTTTAGCTGAAGAAAATCGAAGCGTCGAGAATTTGGAAGGTCCCATCGCAAGCTCGATGCCTTTTCTCCATTCGGCATCAGCCTTACTCCCGTACTTTCTCTGAAACCCGCCTTTTCAGCTAAGATTACGCCTTTCTCCGTAGAGATCCAGCATCCGAAATCCTTCGTGCATACTCTATTATTTTGCTCGAAAATGCCTTCAAAATCAGAAAAGAGGAGCAAATCACCGTCCGGTAAGTATTTAGGACAGTACAACAGCAGAGCGATCAGGACCCCGATCCAGATTACGGCTCACAAAGCGAATAGGACAGCTCCAAAATAATAATGTTTGGAAGAAAATGTGAACATCAGCCGAAACCTATCTTATCTTTTTATCGCAATAAATGACTTTGGCATCAAAAACATCCTTTCTGTCATAATATCTGCCTCTTTGAACAACTCTTGAAACCTCTTCTTGTTGAGCAACCGGACACTCTCCACGATTCTTGTCGCATGATCAATTGAAGCCGCCCTTCTAAAGTGACCAAAATCATATCTTATGACAAGCCAAATCCTTACTGATTTCGGAAACCAGTGAAAAAAAGGCGTCATAAAATGAGGCTCCATTGGAAACCAGAAGCTCGGAGTTTGAACAAAGTACTTATGGGACACTCTTGATAGCTCTTCTGAAAATCGGACCATATGTTCCCAATCGCCAACATGTTCCAACACAGAATTAGAATGGGCAATGTCAAAGGACTTGTCCGGAATTTGAGCCAGATTACAACCATCGGCTTCAATAAATCTAAAAAGACCGTGGTCAGTAGTCATCCCACTCCCCGGAAGATTGACAATTGTGATGTTTACATTGTGCTTTTCAAGGTATTGGTGTGAAACGATATTCCAATAGTTTTCTGTACCACCGATATCGATGACATTGACTGAGCGGTGTTCGGCTGAAATCTCATCTATCATTTCCAGTAAAGGTGCTATCCTTTTGGTTCTGAGCTTCCTCCCTAAGGAGTTTCGATTATCGTAGTCTGATAACTTCTCTGCAAATTTCTGAGTGATGGGCACCAAACACCTCTTATTCATTGAAAGTGCAAAGTAAGTACATCCGCCTTAGCGTGTCCTCCTTTCGTAGTCCTGTTTCATAGGGACGGAGGACGAAGTATGGAATATTTCTACAACGTTGAAGGACACCTATTCATGCGCTCCCTTTAACCTGTGAAAGAGAGGAACACAGACTAAAACAGCCAGTAGAGGAATCAATGGGAAATGGAACCGTCCGTACCCCATCAAAGGAACATGCACAAGCACATAATAAATAATAAAGAGAGTCATGGGGAATATGTTCAGTGAATATTTGAAGGACATAAGAATTCCAGCCCCGGCCAGTAACAATAAGGGGATTGTTAAGATGGTGTTCATAATCGTCGAAGTGGCCGTCCTGCCCTGGAACCAAAACCACCAGAAATTGTAGAAAATGGATTGAATGAATAGTGTAGGTTTTTCAAAATATTCCTCCCTGACCCTTTTGGAAAGATATTTATTAAAGGCAATCTCATCCTTACTGGAATAGAAGGATAATTGAAAAGTGCCTCTAAAATTAAACCCTTGTTCTTGAGCCCATAACGCCCTCTGCCCTGAAGCTTCCAAACAGAGTTCATAGTATGGCTTGCCTGTCTGGAGGTTTTTGATTTTATATAATGTCTCTTGCGCCACTGATCCCGCTTGGGAGGTCGTAAATATCAGGTCGCCACTGACTAAATAATTGCGAACGGCCCAAGGAGATAAGACAAGCAACATGGCAAATAACATCATTCCGACATTTACAGTAATAGATTTGATCGTCCTATGGCTTTTCCTCGAAAAAAGAAGAATAGCGTATAAAAAGAAAGGGAATAATATGGGAGTGGTTCGTACAAGGGCGGAAAGTCCCAAAACGCAACCTGATATAAAGCACTGAAATGGCCTTTCGGTCCTTACGGCCTGATAGAGAGTCAAAACAAACAGAGCAATGAAAAAGGTGAAAACAATTTCTGTTGCAGCTCGAGTCTCACACAAAATCGTTCCGGGATGAAACAAAAAGACTAAAGCAGCAAAAAAGGCACCCCTTGAATGCTCGGTGACTTTTTGATATAGTCTAATGATGATATACCCCGTGCAAAGGGAAAGGAGAATATTAAGTAGTTTGATGACAAAGAGGCTCTTCCCGAAAAAGTAAAAGATGACTACAAGGATCATTACATATCCAGGTAATCGAAAAAGAGTCTGAGCGCCGTCTGGATATTCACGGTATCCATTCCCCTCTAATATGTTTGTTGCAATAAAATGATACTCATCAACAAACCTGTCTTCCTCATATGAATCAGGTCGCAATTCACTGAGCTTCGGAACCGCCCACAAAACAATCCCCGATTTCAGAACAAAAACCAAAAATAACAGCAAGGCCAAGTTAAGTCGCCATTTGGATGTAATGATAATCTGGTTGGAGGTAAGCATAGTTAAAACCCTAAATAGCGCTATTGTTCGCTTATTCCCTCAATTTCTCTGTAAACTTCCTAAAGGGATAAGTCGAAGACATTGTCCTAGAGGATATTCAGGCTGATGGCGTCTCCTTGAACCTATGAAAATGAACAGCGAGCGAATTAAAATAGGGCTCTTCACAAGAATTTGTGGGTTCCTAGGGAATATGGAAAACTAAAATAAGTTGAAAATTGAAGATCCCTGCATCGTCCTGCATGGATCTTCAATATTCGAATCGTTTATGAATATCTTTGACGACACGCTCAGCGGTATGTCCATCCCAAAGTTCCGGGATTGAACCTTTATGGGAATGTCCCTGAAAGACCTCATCGATATTTAAATAGATGTTTTCGATGTTGCATAGATGGTTCGTTCCCATGGAGACCGTAATCGGCCTTTCAGTGCTTTCCCGCAGTGTAAGGCAAGGGATACCAAGGTAGGTTGTCTCTTCCTGTATCCCTCCGGAATCGGTTATCAGGAATTTGGAGTTAAACACAAGGCTCATGAATTTGACATAGCTTAACGGCGTAACCATGATCAGATGGTCATTCATATCAAGCCGTGAATATAACCCAAAGGCTTTCAGGCTTTTTTCAGTACGGGGATGAACAGGGAAAATGACTTTACATTTACTTGCGGTATATTCCAGTACATCACAGATATTCTTCAGGGTGTTACGTGTATCAACATTTATCGGCCTGTGAAGGGTCACAACAGCATAATTTCCAGCATCAAGCCGGAATTCTTCCAGCATGTTTTCCTCCTCGATCTTTTCTCGAAGCAGCTCTAGTGAGTCAATCATGATATTGCCGACTCTTTTGATCTTTTCCGGTTTAATGCCTTCATTCAGAAGGTTTTGATCTGCATCCGGTGAAGGCGTCCATAGAACATCCGAAAGGGTATCCGTAACGATACGATTGATTTCTTCCGGCATATTCCGATCGAAAGAACGAAGCCCTGCTTCCAGATGGGCCACTTTACAGTCCGACTTCACAGCAGCAATGGTGCAAGCCATCGTAGAATTTACATCACCGACAACAACAACAAGATCAGGTTGTTCTCTGCTGACGACTCTTTCAAAGGCAATCATGACATTGCCTGTCTGTTCGGCATGGGTGCCGCTACCGATTCCCAGGTTTATTTGAGGCTGAGGAAGAAGAAGATCCTTAAAAAATGAATCTGACATATCAAGATCGTAATGCTGTCCTGTGTGAATGATCCGGGGATCAGCCCAGCTCTCTTCCTTCAAAGAGTGGAAAAGAGGAGCAACTTTCATAAAATTCGGTCTAGCAGCAGTTACAAGGAAGATCTTAGCCATAATAGAACTCCAAAAGGTTTTGAGTTCTTCTATTGAGCCGATCACATAAGAAGAAGGCTCGTATGTGCGCAATACAAGGGCCTGCGACTTTCATGCGCTATCGGATTAAAGTTGTCTGCGCAATCTAAACACATGAAAAAAGAAAACAATGTTCCCGATGAAATACCTTCGAAACAACCGGTTGGGCTCTTGTCCAAATCGATATAGCCATTCAATCCCGAGCTTCTGAACTAATGTAGGTGCACGTTTCACTTTTCCTGCGAGAAAATCGATAATCGCACCTCCCGCGACAGCGATTTTTATATTCTCTAATAAATCCAAATTTCTCTCTATCCATTTTTCCTGAAGGGGAACACCCATGCAGACAACAAGCAATTCTGCTTCGGATTTGTTTATTCCATCAAGAACCGCTCTGTTTTCAGTTTCATCAAGAATATAGCCGTGGTTCACTCCAGAGATGCAATGGTCACCAAGTTTTCTTTCCAAATTATTCTTTGCCCGCTCAGCAACCCCAACTTCCGAACCTAAAAGAAAAACCTTTTTACCAAGGGAGCAAGCATGTTTAATGAGTTTCGGGATAAAATCTGAACCGTTCATATTTTCCTTTAGGCTAATACCCAAAAACTTTGAAGCCATGTGTACGCCTATTCCATCATTCAATACAATTCCAGCATTTTTGAGTAAGGCAAGATATTGATCGTCCTTTTGCGCCACATTGAAACAGTGGGCGTTGAGAAAGAAAATCGAATGTTTTTCATTAGAATCAAAAAATCCACTGCAAATGGCTAAAGCTTCAGATGTGTTGAGAATATTAATGTGGGTATTCAGAAACGGTGTTTTATTCATTGGTCGTTTTCTTCCCGCGATATACTGCGAATACTGTCAATCCGCATAATCTAAATATCAGCTTCTGGGTACGGTCCGCAAAATATCCCTGTATTGTTGAAGAGCAGATGTGGAAGAATAATGAGTCTTTACAAAGGAAAGAGCGCTATTCACCAGATTCTGCCGTAATTCAGTATCATGATATATGCACTCTATAGATTTTTTGAATTCTGAAGGTGTTTCTGCAATAAGAATATGTTCTCCATTTGAAACGGGGATCCCCTCACAACCGATATTTGTAGATATGACAGGGATACCAAAGGAGAAAAGTTCAAGGACTTTGATCCTCATCCCGCCTCCTATTCTCAGTGGAACAACACTGAGAAGCGACTCATCTAAGTATGGCCTGAGATTATCGACATATCCAGTAATACTGACGGAATCGGACCTTAAATTCAAAATAGCCCTTCCGGGAGAATTTCCAACAATCAATAACCTCCATCCCTTTTTATCAAGATGGTATTGTTTGAAAACGTTATGAAAGAACCAGATGACGGCGTCTTCGTTAGGAAACCATGACATGGTCCCCAAAAATAGAATCGTCTTCTTCTTAAAGGAATTGTCACGCGGAATAGGACTAATTTCTTTGACATAAAAGGGGGCTATCTTACAGCACGCCCGGTTTTCCGTCATTCTATCTATCAAGGAAAGGTCTCTTTTCGTGATGGCTAGAGTCAAATCGGCTTTCATGCAACTTTCCTTTTCATAGCGAACGGCCTTAAGGTATTCAATACGAAGAAATAGTTTTGTGAAGACGTTTTTTGCGACGCCCATGCGACGCCGGATAATCTCATGTTCGAGATTGTGCTGGTCCAGTATGACAAAGATATCCGTCTGATGAATATTATCGGGGACATACTGAAAGAGCGGTAAATGGTCAATATAGATAGTCTGGTATCGTTTTTCAGCGAGTTTACCTGCAAGAATCCTTCTCATTTCAGGAGATGCATACTTTGAAACAATATAAGGGTATTTTGTTATGAATGATTTGAGTACTTCCCAACAGAGCAAAAATGGGGTTTTGGTATGACGCAATCTCTTATAAACAACATTGATGGAAATCCCTAATCTCTGAATATCCCGTATATACTGTCTGTCTGACTTATCTTCAATGAAACATAACAGGTCAATCTCAAATAGGTTAATTAGAACCGATAATGTGTGATATGTTTTGATTTTACCTCCATTATCTAATGGATACGGTAACAAATTGGTAATAAAGAGCAGATTATCTTTCATGGCAGATTAAAGATTGCTTACAACAACCCGAGTATGTCCCTAAGGCGATTTTCCCATGTGTTCTCTTTCGCATACTGTGTTAGATCTCCCTTATCCGGATTGAGAACCTTATCGCTATTAACGAACTCTAGGAACTCCTCCTTATCTTGAGCTATCATACAGGGAGTCTCCAACAACTCGATTTCCTCCCAAGAGGTGCTGATAACCTGTTTGCCCAGGCTGAAATATTCATACATTTTTATGGGGTTGACACATCTCACGAGCCTATTTGACTTAAAAGGGATGATACCAAAATCCGCATAGAACATATAGTCAGGGATTTCCTTAAACGGCTTTGGGCCCAAGTAATGGATGTTTCTTTGTTTCACTGTAGACATTTTTCCAAGCCTGTCCGGGCCAATGACGCAGAAGTCAATTTCAGGAGAGTGGCTGGCTATATATGCGAGGAGGGTCTCATCAAACCAATCATCGATAGCACCCACATATAGGGCCATTCTCCCCTTAATGTTTTCATACTCTTCAGGCTTAACATATTTTTCTCGCACGAAATTTGTAAGATCAACTCCATTTGGGCAATGGATGAAGGAAATGTCTTTGTATTTTCTTTTTAGATCTTTAATCAATGCTTTCGAAGTCACAATAACCACATCTGAGGACAAAAGGGCCTCTTCATGCGCCTCCATGAGAACAGGGCCCGCCTTTTGAAATGCTTCAATGTCATCGAATATACGATAGATGCTTTTCTTATGCCCGACGATATTCCTCCAGAATATCTGGTTGGGACAGTCTATCCATAGCACATCGATATTTTCAAAAAGATACCTTCTCAAAATGCCTGTAACGGATGGAATTGTGAATCTGTAGGCGTTGTCCAAGAACCATCTTTTATCGAATATCGTGAAATTATGGTGAGGAAGCAAGGAAAAGGGGACATAAGTCAACAGATTAGAATTAATCCGTTCTCCACCATGAAAATGGTTTAAGAAACGAGAAACAATGTCTTTCTTGTCTTTACTCAGAAAAATGTTGAATGGTGAAAGATAATTCGAGAAATAGAGAACGTTCCAATTATATCTTGAAAAGACTCTAGCATAGTGTTGTGCCCCGACCTGTATAAAGCTTGAATAATAATGGGGGGCTGCGAATATAATTCTACTCATGTTTTATTCTGAAAAAACAGATGTCCGAAATGCACAAACTCAATAATAGAACGTCTCCGAAAGGACTGAAACGCCACAGAAAGAAGATTAATCCTCAATAATATGGGTATGTCTCTCCCTCTTCTCAAGGATACCTACCAGCATTCCTATTACAAAGTATAGTTTCAAGTCTTGAAAACCTGAAAACCCAAATACATAGTAGAAAACAGCAACTAGGGAATAAAGGAATATAAAAATAGCCGTTTTTTTATAGGCAACGGGCTCTTCATCAAGACTATTCATCAAAATTATTCGGTATGATTTGTAAACCGTCCCGAAAAGAATCAAAGCGAGAAAAACAGCACCAACAATGCCAAAAATGGCAAGAATGGAGAGATATGCGCCATGTCCCCCGGAAATAAGCTGTTCATTTATAAAACTCAACCGCTCGGGCATCCTCTCGTTATAGATGCCAATGCCCTTCCCGAACAAAGGATTATCTAAAAATATGTTCCAAAAATAGGAAAAGGTAACGGCTCTTCCGGGATCCTGCTGCGCGAATCCGCCTTCTTCTATCATGGTCAATCCGCTTATTCTTCTTATTTGTGTCGGAAGAGAGACAAATTGTGCCATTAAGGCCATCGTCAGAATAATGATACCGCCAGCCAAAACAAGACGCGCAGAATACTTCTTGTAGAACAAGGACAAGTATATAATGGTAGCGAAAACAATACCAAAGAATAGAGCCCTGCCTCCGCTCATTATCCCAAAAACCAGATAGACAACGATTAAAAATATCCTTAAAGTGTTTACCCGTTGAGAGGTGTAGGCCATAAGGGCGGGGACGGCTAACCAGACAAGGTTGTCGAAACCTCCCATTCTTTTCGCACCGGAAGCCGTTATGTACGGCTGATTAAAAGAGGTATCGAAAAGAATGGATGCCAGACCTGTAAACTTAAAAAGAGCCAAAACCGTGGCTATAATGATGAAAAAGCGTAATAGCCTATTCTCATCAAAAAAGGCTATCGAAAAATACCATGAAGCGCTTAAGAAGACCATTATTCCAGTAAAAGTCGTTAAATAGGAAAGACCAACCATTTTGCTTTCATGATCTCCCAGATTTATTGAAAATACAGAAAATGTGTTTTTCGCATAACCTATCACAAGGCAGAGCAGGAGGAGGCAAAAGGCAAATATGAAAGGTCTGCTGTCTCTGCCAAGCCGAATAGGATGTCCATTCAAAAGCATGAAACTAAGCATTGAGATGAGGAAGAGTGGTGTGATAATGAGAGAAACAGGAAATTCGTTAATGGGTCCGATTGTCAGCACGAGAGGATAGAAGATTGAGACAATAAGCATGTAGCACTGTATTCGAGGGCCAAGGCAAAAAAACAAGATAATGGCACCTAAGCCAATGCCAAATCGCCAATCCGAAAAAGCAATGATCAGACCGAGACAAAGGGGAATAACTATATAGCCCAAGATATTCAGCTTGTTATCATACAATCCAAACAGCGTCATTTGTGTCACCATTGAGAAGATTATTTTTTTATGTAAGCCGAAATTTCCCCATAAATCAAGAACAAATCATACTCACGGAATAAAAAGAGCATCAAAAAATATATCAATATTCCCAGGAAGATAACCAGAAGTAGATTCAAGACCAATGGTCCGGGTAGGTTATTATGCAGGTAATATACTGCAATGCCCATTATCACTGAGGCAACAAACACCCTTAATAGAGTTTGGAAAGGAAAATGCCAAGTGTAGAACCGTCGTGCCATAATGACGATCAACACAAAATACAGACCATATGAAAGGAAAGTGGAATAAGCGGCAGCAATATAGCCATACCTTGGGATGAATATAAAATTGATCAGGAGATTAAAAAGACCGGAAATCACGACACTCCACATGATTAGGGGGGTTTGCTTATGAAAGAGAAGTCCTCTCTGGAAATGCTGCTGCAAACCAAAAAGGAAGACTCCAGAAACGACTAAAGGCAAGATAATATAACCACTGTGATATTCTTCTGCCGTGCAAAGGCTGATAATTGGTTTCGATAGAGTCACGAGTCCCGTAACAGCGGGAAAATAGATGATCAAGAAGTAACGGGTTATGCTGGTTGAAAATATTTTGCTCTCTTTTTCTCCTTCTTTTTCCCAGATATTAAATGCGAGAGGTCCCACCACCAGCGTGAATAAAGATATCATCAACATAATGCTTTTATCGGCTATATCATAGCTCGCTGAATATATACCGACTTCATGTGCCCCTCTGTATAGATTTATGACATATCTGTCGGAAAGGCTCAATATCCAGGCGGCCAGATTTCCAATGACGAGTGGCAGACTGTATTTTGCAATAGTTTTTATCAAGCCAAATTCTATACTGAATGGGAATACACGTGTTGATTCAATGGCCGGTCGCCACATAAATGGCAAAATCAGAGAAGTGCTTAGAATGGGCCCCCACAACAAAAAGGCAATATCCTTTCTGAATGAGTATATGAGTATCAAAGTGAATCCTATTCCCCCTATACTTTTTATAGAGGTAAAGAGACTATATAATCCTGCTTTTCTCTGTGATCTGAGAAAGTCCAAAAGGATATTGAACTGGGAAGCCACAGCCATAATCCCTAATCCGATAAAAAGAAGAGAGAATAATTGAGGCTCCAAAAGAGCTTTAGTAGTGAAAAGAACAGCTGATGAGATAACTAAAAGGGATAAGATGGACATAAGGTTTGAATAAAAAACACTTGTTTCAAAGCTGTCAAGTCGTTTCTCCTTTTCATAAGCGGGATAAAACCTGATGACTCCCATGGGCAACCATCCTAGAATGGTTGCCATGACCATGACAGTGGCCATTGCAATGCTGTAATTCCCATAGGCCTGAGGGGAAAACAATCTTGTGAAAATCGGGATACTTATAAATCCAACAATAGCAGGAACAACCGTAGCGGGTAGATATTTGAACATATCTTTGAAGACTGCTTCAAACATATTCCTTTATATCATAACTCCATCAACACCGAAGATATCTTATCTAAGCTGGAAGAGACTTCATCTCATATTGATCAAATATTTGAGTCCAACCTATGGAACCTATTCCCGACAAATCTCCCTCATCTCTTTTGCCTGCCGAAAGTAATGGTTCTACTTTATAGCTTCAGGAAAACCTTTGTGGACATCTGAAACGACCCATTTGAACTTTCCGGTTGCTGACAATTGCACGGATTGTGTAATCTCAATTTCAACCTTCATGTCGACACCAAGAATTCCCTTTAGTCCCTGCCTTATAATGTCTGCTTCTTTATCTAAAGTCTTTGGATCATGTTGGTCCCAAGGGACAATTTTGACTTTGATGGAATCAAGAGATTTTTGCAGGAGTTGTGTGCTCTTGACCGCCTTAAGATCCTTCATAGGATGTGTAATAATCGCCGGAGATACAGGAACACCTCCGGTTGTTACGATGAAATCTTCCAGCCTCCCCTCTACTCCAGAAAAAATGGGATATTCATGCCTGCCGCAGTGCTGGCATAACGAATCACTTAGTCCATAAGCAACATCCGTGGTTCGATATCGAATAAACGGATTAAGATAATTGAGAAAACTTGTTCCTATAATCTCATTGGTTTTCTCGTCTATTTCAGTTATTCCGTATTGTGGAAGGCAATGGTAATCGTGACTGGTTTCGCATTCTGACGCCAAAACTACTTTTTCCGCCATGCCATAAAAGCTGAAAACACGACAACCAAATACTTCTTCAACGATTCGCCTTTCCCATTCATAAACCGTTTCAGATGCAAATAGTATGGCTTTGATCTTTATTGGAACGATCAATCCATGCTGCTTTATCGTTAGAGCGAAGAGTGCTATCGCACTTGGATATCCATGGAGATAAGAGGCTCCTGACCTCTTCATTTCTTCCAAATAAAACCTAATGATTTCGAGACTATCCACCCGAGGTGATAACCTCAAAGTTTTGGTCTTTAGATAATATTCCGGTATGTTATCTTGTATGACCGGCCCCCTCATTTGGATCATAGGGTCATGCGGAGTCACACCTACACGGGTCCATTGGTGATAAATAAAGGCCCGTTCCATTTGAGCGGTCCATGTGTTTTCATAGAATTGCAGAGGCTTGCCTGTCGTACCGCTCGTATGGACTCTGGGGAATCCTTTCGTCCTAGTGTTTTCTTCAATAATTATACTGTAGTTTTGCCTGAACATATCTTTAGTCAAATAGGGGAGACTCTTAAGATCTTCGAAGTTCTGAATATGACTCGGCTTTAGACCTCTTTCATCGAACAGACTTCTATAATAGGGCACACAATCATAGGCATGCCTTAGCAGCTTATCTAATCGGCTGAGTTGATATTCCTCCAGCCTCTCTCTACTCCACCACTGTGATTGCTGTAAAAAATGATAGGTCTCCCAAAATATCTTTCCGAAACGGATGCGGGATGGGATAACTTTGTAAAGAGACCCAAGAAATATAAGGACCGGAAAAGGAAAGCTTTTGATTAGTTTTCTAAATCTCATTTCTTTCTGACATACGCCTTATATTGATAGTATGGTTGCATGCTTTATTCATACCAAGACATCGTTATTCTGGTGAAGGCAATTTCTGAATCAGTAATCTGCGTTTTCCGCCGCTTGTTCTTGGAATCAGATCTTTGTATTCAAAGTGAAATTCAATATCACCTGATACACCTTTTTGTAGCGCCCTTGAAATCCTGCGCTCCTCTTCTTTTGTATAGTCTTGCGCCTTAACGATATTGACGACTACCTCTCCGGCTTTTTCCTGGTAAAATTGGAACTGCCTGACAAAATTACTATCACCCAAGGCTTCGTATTGGATCGTGCTTAATGGAATCAAATGGTTCTTTCTGGAAAGAAGGAAATCCTGAATTCTCCCCCGGATTCTTTCAATCAAAGGATAATTCCGTCCACAGGTACAGGTCTTGCTGGAATAGACCGCAATATCCCCTGTCTTATATCTGATAAAGGGCATAGCCTGGTTGTTAAATCCGGTCGCCACGATTTCCCCGGTCTCACCATCTTTCTCCACAGGTATTCCTCTTTCATCGACGATCTCGGTAAATCCATATTCCGGCGAAATATGATATGATATACTTTTTTCACATTCACCGGCCAAAACAGCCCGCTCTGAGTGCCCATAGAAACTGAAAACACGGCATTGAAAAACATCCTCCAGCAACTCTCTCTGCCAAGAGTAAATGTTTTCTGAAGCACACAACAGGGCTTTTACACTATGGAAAGGACGAATACTTCTCTCCTTCATAAATTTACCCAGGATCATGATTGAAGACGGATACACATGAAAGAAATCGGGCCGAAATTGCCGGATCTTCTCAATGTATTTCGGCAAAGTTTCATCGGTCATTTGATAGGAAGAAAGCCTCAGGATCTTTTCTGCCGGATTGTACATCCAGAACGTGCCTCCCTTTTTCGATTGAAGAATATTCCCTCTAAGTTCGACACATTTATCTCCTGCCTTAAAACCGACCCTGCTCCATAAAGCAAATATGAAGGCTTTCTCCCGAGCCGCAGAAATACCTCTCTCATGATAAAAGCCCAAAGGATCTCCTGTTGAGCCTCCCGTCGAAACACTCTCCAATCGTGACCTGGGATAATTCTCTGCTACTAAATCATGTATGTTGTTCTGAATGATCGTTTTTGTCAGAAAAGGCAATTTATTCATATCTCCAAAGTCCTTGATACTATCAGGACGCAAAGCCATCTCTTGAAAGACACGTCGATAGTAAGGAACATTCCGGTATGCATGATGCAAGAGTTGTTCTAACCGATTCATCTGATACTCTTGAAGCCTCTCTTTGTTCCACCATTGGGAGTTGTCCAGAAAATCATAGGACTGCCGAAAGACCCTTCCATATCGAAATCGTGGAGGGAGGCAGCCCATCATATATCTGATGGGTTGCATAACCGGTTCTGGAAGTTTTTTGACAATCTCTTTCATCTCTTTCTGATTCTTATTTTATTCGTGAAATCCGTGCCTATATCTATCGTGGATCTAAGAAATATAGCCCCTTCCTTGTGACCATATTCTCTTGAATAGGCCCCATCTATCTCAACAAAAAATCCATTCTGCAAAGAAATATCGTAATCACCAGCCCCATTACCCAAACAAAGATTAAGGGTCAGTATGTGAGGCATATCGCTTAATATTTTTTCGTCTATTTGACAAGTCTTTCCGTCATTATCCATGACGATATTCCTTTTGTGGGTGATATTCGTTCTATGATATTCCAATGTCCCTGTGAATACAATGGCATTGTCTGTTTCAGTCAATTCACATTTACGACTTTTTGTGCCTTGAACCATCTCAAAAAGATCTCCGGAAATGTCATTTTGTTCAATCCGATCTATTTGAACGGTATTATGAAACGAAGTGCTCCGAAATCTGTTTCGCCATTCAGGAAAGGGAGTATACACATAGGTGCCGGGATCCACGACAATGTCTTCACCATTGAGCATCAATTCAAAACTCAGTCTATCATTGTGTGTATGGGCACCCTTACCTTCATGTTCGCTAGGTCCGCAAGATACAAAACAATAATGATTTTTATGCCTCATGATATACCAACCGGCGTTCGGAAAGGCTTTAGAACGGAGTTCTTCCTCCCGGTATGGCAGGTCTTTCCATATTCCATGTCCCTCTTTTCCGAAGACCCAAAAGGCCTCTTCATCAAATGGAACATTTTTTAGTTTAAAATTCGGATCCTGAAAATGGATCGCCGCCAATGAGAGAAGATAGGCGTGATCGAGTGTTAGTCTACTGGAAAAAATCAGAAACCGTCCATTGTCATTATCTCCGATCTGAGGAATTCTACCGTCAGGCTTCAAACAATAGAGGGAAAAAATGAACATTTTCTTGAGTCTCTCACTGTAGGCGGAAGAAAAATGGAACCCGCATCTTTGTGCAATAACGTCGGAATAAAAGAATAGTTCTAGAGCCAGTCGATGATATGCTGTAGATCCTTCGAAGTTGCAACCGTCATCATAGACCTGTCTCTTGATTTCTCTTTCCAGTTCTCTCATACAGAAACGCCGCCATTTATCGCTCTCCTTAAAAAACGGACAATAGAGGGCGATAAAAAATAGACCGACAATATTGGAGAGATAATGGTTAGCCTTTGGTGGTCCCTTCTCCAGATGTCGCCGGATGAATCTGCCATGATCATAAATGCTCAAGAAAAAGGACGGCCAAAAATCCTCAGATAAAACAGGTTTGCCATAGAAATATTCTTGAGCAACTAACCAGTTCGCCGCCCTGATAGCGACATCCATGGTGCTTGCCCAGTTCACCCCGAAACCGACCCTGTTATTTTTTATCCAGTCATCTATTTGATTTCTGAATTCATCGGCATATGCCTTATTCTCTGTCAGGACGTAAGCCTGTCCCAATAGGGTCAAGTGCTGAAACCGGGACAACTCCCATGGAACCTTGATATCAACACCCGGTTTATCTCCAAAGGGGATGCGGCTGTGAAGGGTTTGCTGATCCCAACGATAGCCTGATTTATAATCCTTATGCCAGTCAATTGGCTCATATCCATCTCCAGGCCGGCTCAATTCCTTAGGCCCGCTTGAGAGAAGGTCAAAAATATGCTGACATATCATTGTTGCGGAATCTGTTTTTTCTTGTTTCTTCTCAGGGAAGAGATCATCATAGACATCAGCAGAAAACTTGAAGACCCTCTTTCTGTTCTTCAAATGTTTCTCATAGTCTTCTACATGTGTTACTTGGGAAAATCGGATCGTGTCGTCTTTTCCATCTTTCATGAAAGCATATTCTAGATAATCGAATACACTTTTTACGAGTGCTGAAGTTTTCCTGATTATCCCTCTGGGCAACTTGATCCCCAATAAATAATACATATGACGAGCCCCTTATCTTCTAAGCCAGGGCCTTCTTTATAGCTGCCATTGCCTTTGCAATCCTATTTTCTTTGATCCAGGCGCTGTAGAAATATACTATCCCTCCCATTCGCCTCTTGAAATCTGCCACTCCTTTTACCCCGCCGCTTTGCCGAAAATCATAATACTTTATCTCTTTTGCCAGGCAATCCATGAAAACATGATGCAACATATACTGTCTCCCTTGTAATTTTGAGTATTCTCTGTCATAATAGGAGACAAAGCCTGTACAGTAATCATTCCAGTATAACATGATCTCTCCACCAATCATTCTTTTCTTAAAATAAGTAGTCCATAGTCTGATATGTTCACTCTTTAGCTCATAGATATTCTGAAACAGCGTAAAAGGGTAGTTTGTCAGGAGACGCTCCCAGTGCGTGGTCGATTTCAGGTATATTTTGTACAGTTCTTTGTATTCATCTAGTGAATCCGCTTTCCTTATTTCAAGCACACGATCTCTTAGGTTTTTCTTAAGACCATCTCTGTTCCTTTTATGATATTCTTTCATTAAATCATTTTCATTCTTGCATTTAAGTAATTCAACCACATGGGATACATCCTCAATTTTTTTAAAGCCCTGAAGTATATTTTTGGGGGCAAAGGGATTGCCTCGAATGACAAGAATATGGTGTCTTTTGACCATTGAACCAATGTATTCGTCAAGTTCATCGAGCTGACCTTGACTAAGAGGTCTATCGGAAATGGGTCCGCCATAGGTGTAGGCGGCGCCTGAAATGTAGTTATCCCATCCCAAGGCTCTTCTTAATGCAGAACTCTTTTCCCGCATGAAGGGGAAGACTGCACTTGTTCCGTTATCAAAGAGGAATCCTTTTGTCATATCGAGATAGGAGAAGGTCTTGGCCATCAAGTCCGACCAATATGGGGTGTGGAAAAAGGTGGCATACGGACAGTTTCGCGCAATCTCTTCCCAAAAATCTCGCTCTATCGTTTCAATGACTTTCATGAGTGAATGGAAAACAACTTACCAGTAGATATCGAATTCTCTTAAAAAAATTTGGACAAATAGATTCTGTTATGGCTTCCTATCCAATCATCCAGATCTTACCAGGATAAATAGACCTACATCTCTATCTTGTTATTATACAGGAACTGGACTTAAGGAGCAAAGCCGATATATGTTTGATATGGATAAAACGGGTGATCTCTAAGAGGGGAGGTCAAATCCTTGTCCATTCGTTGAAAGTGATATGTTTTAGAGGTGAAACTCGCTATATGCTCTGGTATAGCCGTTTCGGGACATAAAAACGTCTCTTATTGAGAATACCGCCCAACAGATTTGCCCCGGCTTTGGTCAGCCGGTCTTTTGCTCGATGAGCGACTTCCCACCGAGTCTCCTCAGCTGCGACAACCAGGATGACGCTATCAAGCAAGCTACCCAGTATGACGGCATGACTTTCTTCCCAAACGGCCGGCGTGTCGAAAAGGATAAAAGTATATTCATTCTTCAAGTATCCAAGCAAATCAGTAAATACCTTTGATTCAAAAATGTATCTATTGATTGGTTCGTCAGTCTGTCCTGCACTGAGTATGTCTAGATTATTGACAGAAGACGGCTGAATGAAAGAACTCTGGCTTTGGCCTGAGACAAGCATGTCTGCCAATCCAGGGGTGCTGTCTAAGCCAAAAATCTGATTGGCTAAGGGATTCTCAAAGTTTGTGTCTACGAGGAGTACCCTTCCATAGCCTCGATCAGCCAGCGCACCAGCAAGGTAAGCCGAAATGTTGCTGACTCCTTCGCCGCTATGACAGCTCGTAATGGAAAAGACACGTTGGGATTCCTTTTCATCCTTTATCAAGGCCATCAAACGTTCCAACAGGATCCCACACTGGGTTTTCAGCTCAGATGATTCACCATACTCCAGCGGCACCCCTTGTTCCAAGAATGGAATAGCTCCTAATACAGGTATCTGCAATTTCCCTTCAATATCTTCAGGGGTTTTCAATGTATGGTCGAAGTAGTCGGTCAGTAACACAAGTCCGAGCCCACCGAGCAGACCCACCAAGGCTCCAAGAAGAAGATTAAGCAGAAGTATTGGGCTGACCGGCGTTTGAGGTAAAGTAGGCGCCTGGAAAACACGGATGTTTGAGATCTGTGCCTGCTCCAGGATTCCATCGATCCGGGACTGTTCGAGATCCTCCGCGTATTTCCTGTAATTATCCTCCTGTAGCTCCCTTTCTCTCTCCAGACGATTAAGCTTGTCTTCAGTTTCAATAATATCTCGTAGCTCGACCTCTACTTTATCCACCAGGCCTGTCAGTGTTATGGCCTTTGCTTGAAATGACGCGAGCAATGCCTCTTCGGTCGCCAAATCCAATTCCAGGGCCTGGCGTGTCTCGTTGAGTCCTCGTTCTACTGTCTTGGCATCAATCGCTTCAGCGAGAAGCATTTTGGCACCATCAATCTGCTTTCGGATATCCTGGGCGAATATGCTCGTTTCGGTAAAATCGTTCAGAATTTCGTTTTGTTTCAACTGAAGCTCATTGACCGCCTCTCGCATCGTATCCGCCGCTGACAGTGCTCCCCCTGTAGTCTCGTTGGTTATCAATCTCTCCGGAAGCACTGATATCAGTTCCCTCAGGACATCGATTTTGGCCGTAGAAGCAGCAATGGAGGAATCTGTTTCCTCTTTGTCTCTTTGCATCAAAGATTTTCTTTCCAGGAGAAAACGTCTCTGGTCCTCCACTGAGCCTACGCCGGATGTCGATTTGATCGCTTTAATCTTATCCTCAGTCTTCGCGAGTTCATCCCCCAACATCTGTTTCTGTTGATCAAAGAAATCATAGGCTCCTTCCGTACGATATATCTTAAAACGTTTTTCAAGATAGCGCTCAATGACCTCAGAGAGGGTCGCCATGGCCACTCGGGGGTTTTCAGCCGTATATGCCAGATCGATGATATTGCTTGTCTGCACAACTTCGATGGTCAGATTATTCATCAATTTTTTAATGGCACGGCTCCGTTCACTTTCTTTTGGGGAAGATATCGGTGAAGAGACTCCTTCACCTGCGGGCATTTCATCATCCAGGACAGTATCCGCACCCAGAGAATCCACAACCGAGGCAGCAAGCTCCTCACTGATGAGAATCTCTACCTCTGAATTCAGCTCCTGTTCCCTGCTGAGCAGAATGTTAACCGGCTGCACTTCCGGGGTGGTCTCATCCAGGTTGATGCTTTCCCGGCCGATTTGAACCAGCAGCTTAGCATCGGACTGATAAACATCGGGCATGAGGAGGGTTCCGACGAGTACGGCTACCATCACGCACACAAAAAACAGAATGAGATTCCGTTTATATCGGAAGACCACACTATAGAAATTCCTTAGGAGATTATCTGAAGACGTTTGTCTATGGATTTTTTCCGGCATTTTTTCTCCAAAGATGTTTATCGAAAACAAATGGGGTTCATTGCCAAGCTCATTGACCCTTCAAGCTTTCCTAATAACAGGATCTCATTGAATGATATCTTGAAATGTTACTTCGTCTCGGTTTCTTGTTTTTGAGTCTATGTTTAAGCCGGCACAGTCAGCAACAACATCACTGTACATTATACGGGTTTGTGTCGATTCCGTAGGTCTTGTTCCCGGATGTATATGAATAGAAGAATCCGGTCTGTGGCACGATTTTATTGATATATTGATCGATCCACTGGTTGACCCTAGCGATCGTGGTCTGGGGGACCCACACAATATCGTAAGGCTCCAGGTAAAATGGTCGGCCTTCCTTGCCCTTCAGGACATCACTGAAATCAAGGGCACAGCCGTATCTTTGACCGTCCTTGTGGCGTATGATGACCACGTTTTTGACCTTAGCAGATCTCATATCAAAACCGCCCGCCCGCATGATGGCTTGAAGGGCCGTCATCTGACCGGCCAGATTTATTGAAGCGGGTTCTTTGACCTCCCCTCCCACGAAGACCTGATCTTGGACCAATGTTCGAGAGATAACGACGAGGTCCGGATGCTTCATCTCTTTGGAGTAAAGCTGCATCAATTCTTCCCTCAGTTCGTCAGGTGTTTTCCCCTGGGCCATAATCGTGCCGATAAATGGTAACTGAATTTCCCCATCGCGCTGGATGGTTCGGCTCAGATTGAAACGCGGTAAGTATGTAAAATTAATCTCGATATCGTCTCCAGGGCCAAGAGTCACCCTGGGTCTGGGAACCGGCTGCAATTCCGAGTATGGATCTGATATATATGGAGTGCTTCCGCAACCGAGAAGGATGACAATCATACAGACTGCTCCAACAACGCTGAACAGCCTGATAACCCGCAAAGAGATTAATAAGTGCATCATGCGCCTCATCCTTTTGAATACTATATTTGTTAATAATAGTGAAAGGATAGTGACATTTTTGGGATTGTTTCCTTTGATTAGATAATGTAAAGGTAATACTTAAGTCAATAAAAAAATTGATATAATTCATTCAGGAGCTGACTTAATTCTGGAAATTCTCCGTAAAGAATGATACCAGTATAGCTGACAAAAAAGATCTTCCCGCAAAGCATGGGGGAAGAGCGATAGAATCCTGCAATCCTAGTGCCTGGCATTAGATGAATTTTTTTAAGTTATATCAAAAAGTTAACTTGACACACCCCGTCTACTAAGCGACACCTGAATGGGTTTTGACTCATTGGTTTTGCCATTTTCTAAGGCTGTTGATTGAAGGAAGTCCTGTATCAGTCGTGCTTCGATTCTCGGAGAAAAGAGAACGCCTCTATGATGAGAATGTCTCCATGAAACCTTTGAAAAGAATATCTCTCTTTGCCATCATCTGCCTGATGCTGTCTTTGGTTGGGCAAAGGACTATTCTGGCTGAAAACAAAAAAGATCAGTTCATGGCTGAAGAAGCATATGATTTTCTGTTTACTACGGCGATGAAGATCATCGGCGGAGATCCCGGCTTCAACGGGGTGATTGTCATGATAAGCAACACCTATAACGCAGAGCCGCGCCTCAAAGCCTACCATCGTCCGCGCAGAACCGAATATACTTCCTTTAGTTTTGACGGTTACTGGATGAGGCATGCCAGATATAGGGATCCGATCGGCCTCAACAATTGGAATAGAGACGAGAAGAAGTTCTACGAAGAAGATAATACACCCGGAAGGTGGCACTTCAGAGTGAGATGGACGACCAGAAAAGAAAGCACCATCAATTGGGGACAAATCAACGTCATTCAATTTGCTGAGGTGATGCCTGATGTCTATTTCACAGAGCATGGCAGCCTTAAGCGGCGTTATGACTTCTCACTCACGAATCGTTTTCCGGATAAATATCATACGGAGATGGGGTACGTAAACGGCGTTTGGATTGCCTTGGGGGGACCTTACCCGTTGGAAAAACCATAGAGAAATCGAGGACTATATGAACACGTTTAAAAAAATCGGCATTTTTCTTTTGCTCTTCGTCCTGGGGTGTGCGGGGGCGGATTCCGGCAAAGTCGGACGAAAGTCTCCTTTGATAACGGTTGAAAAGTCATATTATCCCGGCGGGCAGCTAAAGCAAGAAATCTCGTATAGGAACGGGATAAAAGAAGGCCTGGCTCAGGAATACTTTGAAAACGGCATGCTCAAGACAAAGGTGAGTTACCAGTTAGGAAAGGAAGAAGGTCTGGCTCAGGAATACTATAAAAACGGCAAGATCAAGGCTGAGACGAATTTCAAGGATGGAAAGGAAGAAGGTCTGGCTCAGGAATTTTTCGAGAACGGTGTGGTTAAGGCAAAGGTAAATTACAGGAATGGGATGAAAGAAGGACCGGCCTGGGATTATTATGAAAATGGAGACACGAGGGCTGAATGGACCTATGTAGATGGGGAAAAGGAAGGCCCTGCCACTGAATTTTTTGAAAGCGGCTGGTCCAAGGCACACTACAAAAGAGGAAAGCTGGACGGCCTCTACAAGAAATACTATCAATCGGGTGTTGAATGCGAGATTCTGACATATCAAGACGGCATTCTGAACGGTGAGGGCAAATACTTTTATAAAAACGGCCAGTTGAAGGAGCAGGTGCACTATAGAGACGGAAGACTTCACGGTATGAAAAGGACTTTTTCCGAGGCCGGTTCGTTAATTCTGGAGGAAAAGTACCAAAACGGATACAAGGTTGAAGACGAGTAGAATGAACATCACTCAAGAACACCCAGAATTTGGAGGTTGCACAATATGATGAACCGTCATCACGCCAAGACTTTTTTTGCTCTATTACTCACCACACTGCTGGTGGCCTGTGCCACAGGAAAGTCGACCCAAGACATGGCCCCTTATGCGGATATAGGCGCGAGATTTGTACCGGTTGATCTCAATCCCCTGCTCGACAACTGCAAGTACGTCCAAAAGGTGGAGAATTTTATGGTCATTCTTGACATGTCACACTCCATGACTCTCCCTTATTCAGGAAATAAAAAGTTGGCCATTGCCAGAGAAATGATCCGGCGTATGGATCTAACGATTCCCGACATTCAACTGATAGCAGGTCTCAGGATCTTCGGCCCGGGCTGGGAATCTAAAAAAGAGACAGATCTTGTTTACGGTATGAGAAAATATACTCCCGAGAGCTTCGAGGCGGCGGTAGCAAACCTCAAATCTCCCGGCGGCGAGACTAATCCGGGAACCGCTCTTGAAGCGGCTTGTGAAGACCTGAAGGAACTTCAAGGGAATACGGCCATTATTCTGATCGGTGACGGCGAAGGCCTGGGCAACCCTTTATTTGCTGTAAAGAAGATGAAAAAGCTTTTTGAAGACAGGATCTGCATATACCCCGTGCTGGTGGGAGACAGTGCCAGGGGCAAAAGCCTGTATGAGGAGATTGTCTCGGTCAACGGGTGCGGCTTCTTGTCCAATGCCGATGAGATAGCGTCCCCTAAAAAGATGGCCGATTTTGTGACACAAGTCTTTTTGACCAGGGTGCCTGATCGTGACAATGACGGATTTGGCGATATATGTGATAACTGCCCGGATGTCCCCAACCCTGATCAGGCGGATGGTGATGGTGACGGGATCGGTGACAAGTGTGATAATTGTGCTGAAACAGTCAATCCGGACCAGGTCGACTCCGACCGCGATGGTGTGGGGAATCTGTGTGACAACTGCCCGGAGAAGACCAATATGGATCAGGCTGACACAGACTGTGACGGTGTGGGTGATGCTTGCGACAAATGTCCGCAGACGCCTCAGGGGGCCAAAATCGACGAAAACGGGTGTTGGATTCTTGGAAAAGTGCAGTTTGATCTGGACAAATATGATATCAAGCCGATATTCTATCACATGCTGGATAAAATCGCCGAGATAGTGAAGCTCAATCCTAACCTGAAGATGGAGCTCCATGGACACACGTGTGATATTTTCACCCCTGAGTATAATATTGAGCTTTCCATATCGCGGGCGAAAGCGGTGCAGTCCTATCTCATCGATAGGGGCGTTCCGGCAAACCAGCTTGCGATAAAAGGTTTCGGACTCACAAGGCCGATCGTATCCAATGAAGATCCAGCGATCAAAAGTCTGAACCGCAGGACGGAATTTCATCCGATCTTTCCGTAGTATAAAGTTTTTTATTTTACGGATGACGATTGATGTGAACACGAACCCCGATCTGTATCATGGGGGTAGTGTTCACTGGGCACTTTTGGAAACCTGTGGTGTTTCCCTGCCTATAAGCTTGCATCGGTGTTACTCTGAAGAATAGCCCGTCTAAGCCGTGTAGAGCACGGAAACATTTCAGGACAGAATCCATTCTCTATTATCTCCTTAGATCATTCCAAGAAAGGTTGCCCCGTAAATGCTTAATGCCCACTTCGGCTTTTCGGATTCACCTTTTGAAAACAATCTGGACCAGCGTTTCCTTTTCCTTAGTCAGGACCATGAAGAAGTCCTTTCAGCCCTTTTCTTTTTTATTCAACAAGACAAGACTTTTACACTCCTGTGTGGTGATGTCGGAACCGGGAAAACCATGCTTGTACATAGCTTTCTTGAGAAGCTGCCTTCATCCGTGATTCCGATGATGACATCAAATCCCCGATTCAACTATCACGAAATCCTGCTCTTCATTGCGGGGTATCTCGGCATAGAGGATCACTCTAAAAGCTCCTTAGCGCTCGCGGATGAAATCAAAGAAGCCTTGGTGGAAACAAGAGCCCGGGGACAAAAACATGTCCTCATCATAGATGAAGCGCATCTCTTATCTGATGAGAATCTCGAACATATACGGTTGCTTTCAAATATTGAGACCTCCGAAAAACTCCTTCAAATTCTGTTAGTCGGCCAATATGAGTTGAGTCACAAATTGGAACGACCTGAAATGCGCCAACTTCGTCAACGCATCAATATCAGCCGGTTTTTATCCCCTCTGAATCCTTCAGAGACTATCCGATACATCGACTTTAGACTAAAGGTCGTGAGATCCAGCTTTGATCTCATTTTCGAACCAAGCTGCAAAAGCTTGATTTATACCCTGACAAACGGAGTCCCTCGCCTTATTAACCAAGTCTGTGATAATGCTCTTCTGGTCTGCAAAACCGAAGGACGGGCCAGGGTCAACAAAAACATCCTGAATAAGGCCTACGAAACCCTGCAAAGCGACATCCTTCTTTCGCCAAAGGCCTCAAAAACCCAAACAGGCCGATTTACAAAGTCCTTGAATCCTCTCGTATCTTTGTTTGTTATCATTACATGTATCGTTATTTTGAACTATATGGGCATCAAGATGTATTTCAAATTGTTCGCGGATAAGAGCGCTCAGACAGAACTGACGCCCACTATCAAATCGAAAACTCCATATTATGTTCGTCTACCTGAGCCTGAGCCAATAACAATGGAAACGAAAATCATCGATGAGCCTAAGCCGCGACCAATGGAAAGCGAGGAAGATACCCTCAAGGAATCGGAGCATTCTATGATGGTTGTTGATGTAGACCCTTCCTCTGAGACTCAAGAAGAGGTCCCAAGAGAAGAATCTATTTTTCAGACATTCTCATCACTTGATTCCAAAGGCATAAAGAAGGAAGCAGGATATCAAGAGATTGTCGTAGAATATGGAGAGCATATTCTGAGATTGGCAGACCGATATTATGGAAAGAACCGTTATTCTGCCATGAAAATCATCCTTGAGGCCAATCCTGAGATCACGGACCAAGATGTCATTTGGGCGGGTCAGGTCTTGAAGTTGCCGATACTCGATCCGGATGATGGCATAACCTCGGAGAATGACGAACCTATTGTCCCCGATATCAAAGTCGAGGACCTTCCTACAGATGGGAACGAAAAGAGTAGCGAGCCTAAGCCGGCATATGACAGGCCATAAAGTGAAGGCAAATTTATGATCCGAATATTGAGAAAGGGCAAAAAAAGGCAGTCTCCGATCTTTTCTGCATTAAGGAAAATAGAACTGAAATCCGTTCAGTCTGCGGAAGAGGAAGAACCCGTTCCTTTTGAGACCAACACCATACCGGTTGATACATCCGTCACAGGGCCTTCTCCACCTGGGATTTTGGAGGTCTCAGAGCCGGAAGTCGAAGATTCACCGTATCCCATATCATCCTTACAAATGAGAGAAGAACCGGCCTTTGATAAAGCACGCGCAGAGGACTTGGCATCTCTGTTTGAAAATTCTTTTGTCTCTATTCATCCCGGCACGTTTCTCATGGGCAGCACCGAATATGAAGTGGGACGAGACAGTGGAGAAGTACTGCATGAAGTCACTTTAACCAAGGGTTTCTATATGCAGAAAACACCGGTCATCCAAGCCCAATGGAGAGCTGTAATGGGAACCAACCCTTCGAAGTTCACTGAAGGAGGCGATGATTGTCCCGTGGAAAATGTCACATGGCATGACTGCCTGAAATTCATCAAAACCCTGAACCGCAAGAGTGATGTTGTTTATCGTCTCCCTACGGAGGCTGAATGGGAATATGCCTGCCGTTCAGGTTCTGTAGAGTCTTCTGCTGAAGGAATGATCATGGAGCTTTTCTGCGGCTATGACCCTAGTCTCGATGCTGTGGGGTGGTACTGTGGAAACTCAGATCGCCGAACGCATCCTGTGGCATTAAAGAATGCCAATGAGTGGGGTCTGTATGACATGCACGGCAATGTCTTTGAATGGTGTCAGGACTGGTATGGGTCTTATTCCCCCGCAAAGAGCATAGACTCTCTGATGTTATGGCCGGGGTCCGGCCGCGTGATACGTGGTGGGTCATGGTTTGCCAACGCAAAGAACTGCCGATCAGCAGCAAGGTTATACTGGTCTCCTCAATCAAAGAGCGATTTCATTGGTTTTCGTCTCGTAAAAGAGGCTGTTTGACAGTATCACTCAAATAGGAGTTCCATGCTAAAAGAACAGGAAAAATATCTTTTTCAAGTTTTTCTCCTCTTTGATTTCCTATCCGTGCTTTTTGCCTATATCGTTAGCGCGCCCCTTTCTTTATCCCTCATGGATCTTTTGTCGATTCACAAAACCATGGGATCCTCCCTGAATTATGACCTCTCTTCCGCGTGGAATGACTCTATCCTTCTCCTGCCATTCCTATTGATCTGTTCCCTGCTTTTTCTAAATCTCTTTGGAAGCTTGCGTCCCGCTGGTTTTCAAGGGGTAAGGGCGATCATCCTCCGGACCGGAATATCTTGCCTCTTTTCGTGGGTGATCATGTCTATTTTGACCTTTTTTTACGGGTCTTCAGAAAATGTAATCGGCTTTCTGCTTACATTCTTCTTCATCCTATGGATCTTCTTGGCCTTTGGCAGACTATGCCTCTATTTTTCCGGACGTAACCAAAGCCCAAGTGAATTCATTAGACATGTCCTGATCATCGGAGCAAACGATAACGTCTTCAAGATCGGAGAGGTCCTGGATAATCGATGGGTTAAGGTTATTGGAATCTTGGCGGATAACGATACGTCACTTGGAGGGATGGTTCATGGTCATCCGATTCTTGGAAGAGTTAAAGACCTGGATTCGATCCTCGAAAAGCACATTGTGGATATTGCTCTTCTAGCTGATGGATCTTGGGACACGGACCAAATCCATCGGCTTGCCCGCCATTGCGATACAGTGGGTCTTGACTTCGCTTTTACCTCACCCGAAATAAAAAACAAACTCGGGGGGCATCTAAAAGAGACTACCGATGAAAATCATTTTTTCTTAATCAAATCCATACGCCGCTCTCCGAGACAAGCCCTGTTGAAACGTCTCATTGATTTCCTCGTATCGGCTTTTCTCATTGTCCTGAGTCTTCCTCTATGGGTTATTATCCCTGTTCTCATAAAAAGGGATTCACCAGGGCCGGCTCTATTCCGTCAGGAAAGGATTGGAAAGAATGGCCGGCGTTTCGTTATGTATAAATTCCGATCCATGGTTCATGACGCTGAAGACAGGTTGGAAAGTCTGATGTCTCTGAATGAAGTGGACGGCCCTGCCTTCAAGATGAAGGGCGACCCTCGTATAACCCGGATCGGCAAGATCCTGCGGAGAATGAGCCTGGATGAGCTTCCGCAGCTTCTCAATGTTTTAAAAGGCGACATGAGTCTCGTGGGGCCTCGCCCTCCCATATTCGAAGAAGTACTTCAATATCAGACATGGGAGCGTAAAAGGCTCTCCGTAGTCCCCGGTATAACCTGTTTTTGGCAAGTCAGCGGCAGGAGTGAACTCAAGTTCAATGAATGGATGAAACTTGATATGCAGTATATTGACAACTGGTCATTAATCCTTGATTTGAAAATCCTCATAATGACTATTTCCGCTGTCCTTTCTTCTAGAGGAGCACAATGATGAAATTCGTTAAACGTCTCATGTCATTTGCTAGTGAAGACAGTTACAGTAAGGCCATGGAACTCTACAACAGCCACATGTATTCAGAGGCTATTGAACTCTTTGAGAATACTCTAAAGAAGAAACCCTCTCCAGGCAGCGTTCACCATAACCTGGCTCGTGTATACTGCGGACAAGCTCATCGAAACTTAGGAATCCTCCTCTTCGCAACGGGAAATTATTCGGACGCGTTGGAACAGTTTCGGGCAGCCCTAAAGTACAATCGGGAGCATGTGGAACTGTCTTCCCTGATCGGAGTCTGTCTCAATAACCTTGGTGACTTCGCGGGCGCCGTCGAAATGTTCAATAATATACTCGAGATTGACTCTTCCCATCTTCCAATCAAACTGAAATTAGGTGTCGCTCTTCATAATCTGGGCATGTGGGAAAAGGCCGCGAAAATCTTTGAGGATATTCTGCGTGAAAACCCGAACTTCGCGGACGTCTATTTTCGACTCGGGCTTACGTTGCTTGGGCAGGGGAAACCCTCCGAAGCCGGTAATGCGTTTCGTGAAGCGTTGAGAATCAATCCTGAATATACCGAGGCACAAAAAAAACTGGCCATTACAGAGGCCTATTTGAGTCATTTTGACGAGGCCTTGGAACAGATACAAACGGTGATCGAAAGGTTTCCCGACTATGCGGATATGCACTATTTTTCGGGGATAGTCTATTCCAGACTCGATGATTTGGATGCGGCCGTTAACGCTCTCGGGAGAGCTCTTCAGATCAATCCATCGTATCTGGATGCAAGAATAAAGCTCGGCGTGTTTCTTTGTCAGAGGGGAAACTTAAGCGAAGGTCTCAAAGAGTTCGAGGCGGCGAGTCGGCTGGACCCTGAGAGTGAGAGCCTTCAGACGGCAGTTGATATTGTAAAGGAGATGATCAATGCCCCTTTACCCTCAAGCGATGCGCTTTCGAAGGCGGTGGGCCAATTGTTCGGCAAGGACAAAACCATTGGGGAAACGATTGAATATTTTTTTAGGGATATCAAAATAAATCCGGATTTCTCAGATATCCATCTCATTATAGAGCATCTCTCAGACAAGGATACATCCCTTTGTGAAATGCTCATTCCCATTGTCAAAGACTGTATAGATGAAAATCCCCGATACCCTGACTTGCACAATACCCTTGGCAGTATTCTGATGAAACTCAATCGAACAGAAGAGGCGGTCGAGGAATTCAGAAAGTCAGTCAATATAAACCCCAAGTATATAAATGCCCGTATAAACCTCTTTATGGCCCTCAAGGAGAAAGGGGAATTTCAAGAAGCCTTAGATCAAGGGGAATCGATTATTCGTGAGGGCGTTTCATTTCCCGATATTTTCTGTGCCATAGGCGAAGTCTGTTTTTCAATGTCCCGTTATGAAGATGCTCTGCGTTACGCGCAAAAGGCCTCCGAGTTGAATTCTCGTTATGGAAAGGCAAGTTTTCTTCGGGCCCAAATCTATAGAAAACAGGGAAATATTCATGCCGCCGAAAATGAGCTCAAGAAATGCCTTAAGTCCGACCTGCCAACAGAACTACTTAACAAGGTCAAAGAACAACTCAATGATGCGAACTAGAGTTTTTCGTCTAATCCTATAGAATTTTCGATGTAATAGCGCCTAGGAGGATTCGAACCTGTGTGCTGTTACAGATTCTTAGGCCGTCACTCTATGTGTATCATAGGAAATGTTCAGAATAATAAAAGCCATTACGCGAATACGGCTCTAGAGGTCAACATGTCAATGAATGTCTCGATACGTAGGGCTGTGCGGCTGTCTAAGGGGCCGGGTCTGTCACCCTCCAGGGTGAGAATGGGAATGGAGAAGCTTTCCCTCAGAATAATATCGTAGATCTGTCTGAAACAAAAGGTCTGGGTGTAATGAATAAGGCCGTCCAACCGCCTCTCCTCGACAGCCCTCTTGATATCCTCGATCCTTCCCTGCATATCATACGGATAGGTGTATTTTAGGTATTGTTCTGTCAAGTCCTCGCAGCCGTACGGCATGCTGAACTGCCTCTGGATCTCGTTAAAGACCACCCTGCCGCCAAGTGACTCCACACAGTCAAAGAGTTCGGTGAATATGGGAGGCACACCCAGGTATCCGAGTCTGACCTTCTCCTTCTTCGACTCTCTGGTCCTGGCTTTCTGGAGAAACGCATCAAGCTCTTTTTCATAAAGATCGGGATCAGAATTGAAATCCGAACTACTCACCAGAAAAAGGTGATTTTCAAAACCACTGACCACGTTATCATGGAACGTGAGTCTGTCCAGCTCTACCAACTTTTTCCGGATCCCGTCCAGACGCTTTTTTGTCTCACGGATATCAGGCCAGGTGGCTGAGAGTCTCCCTCTCAACTTCTCCATCTGTTCCATGAGGGATGATCTATCCCGATTCAGGGGGTAATCAAAGGGAATGATCTCGACCCCCCTTCGGCTGAGAACTTCCGCCAAGGCCAGGGTATTGCTGCAGTCCCCTCCGGTGACGGCAATCACCCTCTTCACGCCATGATGCATGACGGCAGAATAGATCCCTTTGATCCACGCGCAGATGTTATGGGCAAAACCGGCGGTTTCCGCCCGGCCAAGAAGTTTCTCTGATTCATCTGAAGTGACAAAGGTGTTGTTGAGGTCCACAGGTGTGAGTCCCGCCGCGAGGACGATCTCGACCGGGATGGTGGACGTCATGCCGATCGCTGTTGAATAATCTATGGCCTCGGTCAAATACTTAGGCCTCCACCGAGTGGAATTTCATGCGAGGAAGCTCAAGGCAGGTCAATCTATTCCCGTACACGGCCCCGGTATCCAGGCCTATCTTGTTGTCCATCATCAAAGGCTCAGCTATGGGGGTATGACCGAATATCACCGTCTTTCCGAAGTCATGGTTGGAGAAAATGAAAGGCTCCCTAATCCATATCAGGTCTTCAAGGGATTGGTCCTCAATAGGCACGCCCGGTCGGAATCCTGCATGAACCACATAGTAATCTTCAAGTTCTATATATGGAATAAGGTCTTTGAAGAAGGCCACGTGCTCAGGGGGAATCAGGGGGTCATCCTCATTATCATTGGCCGCCTGGTAGCTTTCCAAAGTAGGGATTCCGCCGTTTATGATCAGCAGCCTGGGCTCCCCGGTATTTAGAAAGTCCAACAGAATGTTTTCATGATTTCCCATAATGCATTGAACGCGTGAGGATTCCTTCTTGAGATCAAGAATATAGTCAATCACGCCTTTGGATTCTTTTCCCCGGTCAATGTAGTCTCCAAGAAAGATCAGATTGTCTTGGTTGGGTCGCCAATCGATTTTATCCATCAGCCTTCTGAGCATATCCAGGCACCCGTGAACATCTCCCACTATAAATATTCTTTCGCTATTCATCATTTCGCAAATAGGAGCCGAACACGATCTCGTGAATCGAGTCGCGTCAACCCTGCCCTCCTGGCCACCTCCATCGCCTCCCTGAATTCCCGAGACGATAAACGTCGGTTTATATATTCATCTCTATGTGCGTTTCCGCACGGTTTGTATTGATCCATCACATTGACATAGGTACTGGGGGAGATTTCATGGGCAATGAATTCGAGCACCTTTTCAGTTCCGGCAATATCCCCTGGCATGACCAGGTGCCGCACCAAAAGTCCCCTGACCGCCACACCCTGGTCATCCATAGCCAGATCTCCCACCTGCCGGTGCATCTCTTTAAGGGCCTCCTTAGCCCTTTCAGGATAATCAGGGGCCTCGCAATACCTCTCAGACCAACGGCCACACCAAAACTTAAAATCCGGCATGTATATATCCACAATTCCGTCCAAAAGCTCAAGGGTCTCCTTCTTGTCATAGCCACTGGAGTTATAGACAAGGGGGATATCCAGCCCATGTTCCGCGGCCTGTGCCAGGGACTCAAGCAACTGAGGAACCACGTGGGTGGGGGTCACAAAGTTGATGTTGTGACATCCCCTCTCCGCCAGATGAATCATCATGGCGGCCATCTGTTCCGGTTCTACCTCCACACCCTCTTTCGAATGGCTGATCTCATAATTCTGGCAAAAACTGCAAAGGAGATTACACCCCCCTATAAAGATAGTACCGGAACCATATCGACCCACAAGCGGGGATTCCTCCCCGAAATGGGCGTTGAAGCTGGAGATGATCGCCCTTCTTCCGGTCTTGCAGATACCCCGTTCCCCTTCCAAGCGGTTTGCTCCGCATTCACGGGGGCAGAGCCTGCAAGCCTCCATCAGGGCTATCGCCCTATTGATCCGTTCTGTCAGTCCTCCTTCCCGAAACAGCTTTACATAGGCCGGTTCCATATGGCTTCAAATCTTTCGGCTTTCCTCGCTACGGGTCTCCTCTCATAGCAGTATAGTCCATATAGAGGGTGCTCTAGTCTCTATTATAGATCCCGCCCGTAAGAATTCCTCTGGCCTGCTCTAATCTCGACCCTGTCCGAGTATCCTCAATAAGAATAGGAAGAGGTTGATAAAATCTAGATACAATGAAAGCGCGCCCATAATGGCACCCTTTCTGATCACGGCCCCGTCCAAACCGGCGGGTTGACTCAGCGCCATATTCTTCAGCTTCTGTGTATCGTAGGCGGTCAGTCCCACAAATACGAAGACGCCGATATAGCTGACCATCATTTGCATCACAGTGCTTTGTATAAATATATTGACCACGGACGCTATGATAATCCCAAACAGGCCCATCAAGAGAAAACCGCCAAAAGATGTCAGGTCCTTCTTGGTGGTCCAGCCATAAAAGCTGCATGCCAGAAAGGTCGCTGCGCAGATAAAGAAGGTGCTGACAATGGATGCGGATGCATAAACAAGGAAAATAAACGAGAGGGTCACGCCGTTTAGGACGGAGTAGACCACGAACAGGGATGTGGCCGTGCCGGCGCTCATTCGCTTCACCCTGCTGACCAGAGAGAATACCATGATCAGTTCCGCGATGATGAGCCCAAAAAAGATGAGCTGGTTGCCGAAAACAAGTTGACGCATGGTCTCACTGGAAGAGACGTAAAAGGCCGTGAAGCCCGTCAGCGCGAGCCCTATGCACATCCAGTTATAGACGCTTCGCACAAAATCATTGACCATGACTTCCATCGATGGCCTGGAAACGGAATATGATCCTAACATTTTGATCCTCCCAGCAAAAATCGTATCTATTTTCGTTGAGAAAAGGCTTTCTCTCTCGCCCTCCCCGCGTCCGGAACATCGGAAGGCGATTCCCAACCGCCTAAATTCAATAGAATAAATTAATCATTATAGACTATCTGTCAAATAACACAAGTCATGACTAAAGGTACTGTCGAAAAGGGATAGAGACACGGCCTAGCTCATCTCTTCAAGGGCCCTGATCCTCTCTAATAGAGGGGGATGAGAGTGGTTAAAACGGACGTAAAGGGGGTGGGGTCGAAGATTGGAAAGATTGTCTTTGGCCATCTTTTTTAATGCTTTCACAAGGGGTTGCGCGCTTTTCATCACATTGAAAGCGAAACGGTCCGCCTCTCGCTCAAACCGCCTGGAAACAGCCATGGATACGGGGGAGAGAAAGAATCCCAGCGGCTCCCAGAGAACGGCGACAAGAAAGAGTCCCACATAGACCGGCATTCCGGAAAACCCAAATGCATGATACATGGGAGCCCATGAGATCATCCATGAAATCAGATAGAAAAAGATTAGGGAAAAAAGGCCCATGATAACGAGCTGTTTCTTAATATGATTTCTCTTAAAATGTCCTATCTCATGGGCAAGCACGGCCAAGATCTCATCATCATCATGGGACCCCAGCAGGGTGTCGAAGAGCACAATCCTTTTGGTCTTTCCAAAGCCTGATAGATACGCGTTGCTATGACGGCTCCTCTTCCCTGCATCCATCTGGAATATGCCTTTTATTGCAAATCCTTCTTTTTCTGCCAGGCGCCTAATTCTTTCTGTAAGTTCACGGTTTTCCAAGGGAGTAAACTTATTGAAAATAGGGGCAATAACGGTGGGATAAATTATCGTCATCAGAATTTGAAAGCCAAAAAAGATAAGCCAAGCCCAGATCCACCAACTGCCTTCGACATATTGGATCATCAGCAGGAGAAGGGAGAGCAGAAAAACCCCGATGAATAGGGTGATCAGCAGCGACTTGAAAAGATCCATGACCCAGATCTTCCGGGTTAGGGTGTTGAAACCATATTTATCCTCAATCCTGAAAAGGTGATAGTATTCAAATGGGAGATCGGCGGCAGCCCCTATTAACCCGGGAACAGCAAAGAAGATGAGGCCCGCCCATATCAAATAGACATCCTCCAAAACATCAGCCAGCCAGGGCAATAGGCCGGACAGAATGACAAAGAGGAAGATCGCCCTGCTAATGACCGTTTCCACATAGGACAAGTTTGTCTTATCAACCGTGTAGCGGTCCATTCTTTCAAGCTCTTTTTCGTCGATAATGCCGCGAAAAGGGGCCGGGATTTCACCCCGATATCGTCTGAGATTTCCGGCATTGACCCACTTTATGATCAGACCTAAGGAAGTACTGAGAAGATAGACGACAAGATAAACGACTAAGAGCTTATTGATGTGTATCATATCTCAAATGGACCGCCCGCAGAGAAAGTGTTTGTGGGAGAGACGCGCCGGCTGGCTATTTACTTCCATTCTATCATAGTGTAGAAGGTTTGTAACACCTTTGGTTCGCACTGAATCGTTTGATTGAAGATCCCCGCGGCAAGCCGCGGGGAATCTTCCAAATGTAAGGATCTTTCTATTATTGCAATTCGCTCGTTTCAAATGATTGTATTGCTTCTTTAGTCACTATCAAGGAAACACACATGACAGACCATAAACTCTATATCGTTATGGTTGGCCTCCCTGTCAGAGGCAAGTCGGTCACAGCCGTCAAACTCAGAGACAACCTAAGGTGCGACGCAATCAAAGCAAGGATTTTCAACAATGGCGATCTAAGACGTAAGATGATTCCGAATAATACATCTTACGCAGAGTTCTATGATCCGAAGAACAAGGAAAGCGTCGCTATCAGAGAAAAAATCGCCCTGATCAATTTAAATAGGGCGAAAAGATACCTTAAAAAAAGCGGGACCGTGGCCATCATAGACGCGACTAATGCCAGTCTCCAACGTAGAGAATACATTGAAACCCTTCTCAATGACCATCCCATACTCTTCATTGAATGTATCACTGACGACAAAGAGATTGTGAATACCAGCCTACTCAGAAAAATAACCCTACCCGAATTCACCCATCTGAGTCGAGAAGAGTCCATAGCCAGTTTCAATCAACGGATTTTATATTATGAATCCATCTACAACCCTCTGGAAAAAGAAAAGAACAGGGTCATCTTGGATTCTCTTCACACGAAAATTTTTGAAGAAGAGATCTCCGACGAGATCCCTCTATATGATCAAATAAGAGATTTCCTAGTGACGGATATGGTGAAGAACCTCCACATCATCCGCCATGGTGAAACCTATTTTAATCTGGAAAATCGTATCGGTGGCGATTCTGGTCTCACAGATAACGGCAAGGCCCAGGCCAGGGCCTTGGCGAAGTATTTCGCGAACAAAGACATCCCGCTTATCTTCACCAGTCAGCGGAAAAGGACGATTCAAACCGCGGAGCCCATCAAGGAACGGCAAAGAAACTGCACAATCGTCCCCTTTGCCGAGTTCAATGAAATTGACAGCGGGCAATGTGAAGGGATGAGCTATAAGGAGATCAGGGAAGAGATGCCTCAGGTCTTTCTTTCCAGGAAAAAAGATAAATACAATTACGTCTACCCCGAAGGAGAAGGTTACATTTCAATGGAAGAGAGGATTGAGCGAGGTATTAAAAAGGCGCTTTACCTAAGCGGGCCCTCCGGAAACATCATGATCATCGCACACCGGGCTGCAAACCGCATGATTCTCTCCCATTTTCTCTACCGTCGAAAAGAGGATGTCCCCTACATTTACGTTCCCTTGGACAAGTTTTACTATATCTCTGCCACACCAAACAAAAAGCTCTTTCAGCAGAAGAGATATCAGTAATCCAGGATCTGGATTACCCGAATACTCTCATCATGAGGGGAATGGCCACAAAGGCTCCCAGGCTGCTCCCCAGATTCGTAAACACCACCACAAGCAAAATACGTGTAACCTTGTTCCTCCAAAACCCCTTCAGGGAAGAGATATCCTCAGGAAGTCTTTCGAAATCCATCACTTTCGGTTTGCCTAGAAAGACTTCCACCATACCCGCGACCCAGCCCGCCGCAATCATGGGATTAAGGGATGTGATGGGAGAGGCGACCACGGCAGAGAGCACGGTCAAGGGATGAGCCAATGCGAGTCCCGCTCCAAGCCCTGCCAGGACGGCATTGGCCAGGATCCACCATTTGATCATATCGGTGCCGGCCGTCGACCCTGCCATGAAAAAGCCCGAGACAATAATTCCTATGATCAGAACCGGTATTCCCCACTTGAAGAAAAGAGAGAGCTTACCTTTTGGAGGGATCTTCTCCAGTTGATTGATATCTATCGGTTTCTCCCAATGGGTTTGAATACCCGGTACATGTCCTGCCCCGACTACGGCCACAACCTTTTCACCTGGGGCGTTCCTGATCTTGTAGGTCAAATACTCGTCTCTCTCATCGATCAAGGTTCGCTTTATTTCCGGCAATGATTCTCCAATCTCCGACAGAAAAAACGTCAGCATATCCTTGTTCTTCAGTTCTTCGACATCTTCCTCCTGGATTGCACCGATATCACCTGCTGAGGTCACAAGCCCGGCCAACAGTTTGATCTTTGTCCACAACCTCATCATGTGCCATGTCCTGGACAGGGTAATGCGGATATCCCTGTCTGCCAAGTGTAGTCCGGCCCCAACAGTCTTGGCAGACGCGATGGCCTGCATCATTTCCTCCCCCGGGGTTATGCCCAACTTCTTCCCAATTCTCTTTTGAAAATAGCTGAGCATGAGGTTTGACAGAAGCAAGAAGGCCTTCTTTTCTCTGATGACCATTAGAAGGTCTGTTTCTTGCCATTTTTTCTTTTTCGTGATCGTTTCATACCTGGATTGGCATAGTTCCACGCAGACCGTATCGGGTTTTACCTCTTCTATGATATTTTTCACCAATTCGGCACTCTGCCGGGATACATGGGCTGTGCCGATGAGTATGATTTTTTTATTCTCGTAACTTAATCGGGTTACTTCGCTGGTATTCACCTTGCGCCTCAAATCTCCATCCAAAACCGGAATGGCTTCATTCCTTTAAACAATACGATACGTCGGCCTCTCAATATGCGACTTCTTGCAGTAAGGGCAACGACCCGGGCGGGTAAAACGCTTTCGCTCCTCAAACACGTGCCCACACTCCAAGCAGCGGAAAGGGAGAACAACAAGTTTTTTCCTCTGGGGAATCAATGAACGCGCAATGTGAGGAAGGTGTTCATAGACCTCCTTTTCGCGGATCCCCAGGGTTTGGGAAAGGTCTCTGGCGCTCATTACCTCTTCGCATAGGATACCGATCATCTCCTGACGTTTGGTCTGCACCCGTTCACCCTATCCCTTGGATTACTCAGAGAAGAAACTGGCCCGCCATTTTGCCGGTATCATATGTTTCCAGTGACAAAAGTCAAGGAGGAGTGTCATACGATGCTTGCTGTCAGCTATTCGGACTCATTGTATGGAAATAGGGTAAGGTTTTTCCTAAGTGGCAATCAAATCAGGGCAGGATTTTAAAAGAGAGAAAAGGACTTGGATGCGCAAGAGACGTTTTTTCTTGGTGGGTTCATAGAATCTCAAGACCCACGACAGTGTGCCCGTTATACTTCCCTTGTTTATCCCTCGCGATCTCTGTAATAGCTGTCTCTCTTCCCACTTTAGGACGACGCGGATCAGTAGGGTAATATTCCATCTTCAATCTGTCTCCCACTTTCAAACGAGGCAAAATGGCAGAGTCCTCACGAACAAGAATGGACATTTCCTTTGAGTTGTTGTTCCAAAGCCTGAACTGATATGCGACGGGCAGGCCCTCTACAGAGAATTCCACACTGTGATACTCGCCTTTGTCTTTCATAAATCCTCGAATCTTACTTCTCAAATCATGGTCATGGGGCTATTGAGCTCCGTATAATAGAGGCGCAAGGGTCTCAATCAAATAAGTTATACTTAAAATACAACAATATATACATAATTGTCAATATTATTATCACAATTTATCAAAAAGTCGCCAATTAACCCAAATATTGAATATCAACGCTGACAAATGCACAAGATGTTGATCACGTTTGGCATAACTTAGCGCCCTACCTCCAGTATATCCTTATGTACAACTTCAGCTTCACCCCCCCTAACGGCCTCTTTATTAAGGAGAATTTTCGTTCCAAAGGCATCTCATGAACCATGAGCCGGTATCTCGAGTAAATTTCGAAAGGCTTTCAAAAATTCTGTCGGCAAATCTCTGAAAGAAAAGCCATGCAGGCAGGTCAACTATATGGCTGTCAAAGGAAGATAATCAGAAAGGCTCTTTTGGTCGAGGAAAACTCACTGGATTGGATCACTCAGGATGGAGGGTATCACTCAGGATGATTGTCCCCGTCTCATCCCTGCTCTGCTCGCCGGGACCAATCGATTCAAGAAAGGCAAAAACATGCCCGGAATCCCCTTCACCGAGGAAGATTACACTCATACCGGTAATAATGGCCGTCCCTTTTGCCACTTCTATATTAATACCCAAGGGTATTTGAATCCCATTAACAAACGTCCCATTTTCACTCCCTAAGTCTCTTACGAAAAACTTGTCGCCCTTCTGCCGTATTCTCAGGTGCTCACGGGAAATATACTTATCAGAAATCTGAATATCATTCTCAGAAGACCTTCCAATGGTGACGATATCACTGTCAATATTATAATGTTGGGCCTTGCGGTCTTTCTTCATTATAACGCTGACATCCATTTTGGTCTTATCCTCCGTCAGAATATCTTCAATCCGCTCAGCAATTCGGCATGAAGAAGACGCCTTTTACTCGGTTTCGATCCGTTTCTTCATCCTGTAAGTGCCCATCAAAAAAAGCGATTAGACTCAAATTATGTATACAATTATAGCACAAAAATTCTGCAAAAAAAATACCAAACCGCCCTGCCACTTGATTTTCTTTATATTTCAACATATTAAAAAAAGACAGGACCTCGGGCGGGAAATAATTCGTGGAACAACCTTGTCACTATCGAGAAAGGCTTTTTCACTTATGTGAAAATCTATACATAAGAAAGTCCACAAAAAGCCCTTAGAACTTTCTGAGTCGGAAGAATCGCAGCACATAAGCGGTGCGAAATCGGTCCGGACTCATATGCTAAGTTTTTTATTTATATTTCAATAAGTTAAACAACACTTAATTGGATGGGGGATTCTTCGGAGGATAGAAAATGTTTAATCCCCATCGCATCCAGTTCGTTTTGGTCAATTCCAAGGGCCTTTGAATCTACGCCTAAGCTCAAACCAAGGAGCTGTGTAAAAAGGATCGAAGGGAGACCCTTGTCTTCTCCTCTCTTGGAAAGAAGCATCCTCTGAACTCTATCGAACTGAAGCTGACAATAGGCACAGGCCACACATATAAAATCGGCGCCGGACTGACGGGCATCCCTAATCTTTTTCTGAGTCAGATCCATGGAAAGATCATCATCTATTCCCCACACGGGGGCCCCGCAGCAGTCGAGCTGCGCTTCCCAGGGAACAATCTCCGCTCCTGTAATCTGTACCAGTTGATCAAACACCTTAGCCGTTCCAGGATCATCGAATTGGACCAGTTGCCTTGGGCGCAGAATATGGCAGCCATAATGTACTGCGATCTTCAAGCCTTTGAAGGGCATGGTCACTTTTTCTTTTAAGGCCTCTAAGCCCACATCATTGTAGAGTACCTCCAGCAGATGCCTCACCTTCGTGGAACCACCATACTTCAAGTCTTCCTTCATCAATTTCTCATTGATGCCCCTCTTTATGGACTCATCCTCTCTTAAGAGATGATTCGCCTCTTTCAGGCTCTCGTAACAGCAGTTACAGAATGTCATGACATTGAGGTCGCTTTTTTCAGCCAGACACAGATTTCTTGCCGAAGCGAGAACGAAGGCCTTTAGGTCAATATCCTTCAAAGGGTACCCGCAACAGTTGAACCCCTTGATGTCCACAAATCCTATACCAAGTGCCCTCAGGACCGCATCCGTTGAGCTATCGTATGATTTCAGATACATAGGTGTTACACAGCAACGTTGTATGGCAAAATCCATGATACTAATCTCCGGTTAGAAGGCTTTATGTCTTCTCTTTAACTCGCCTTATGGCCATATTCTTCAATGCATAAAGGATATCTGTGACACGAACCCCTTGAGGACAGGCCTCCTGGCACTGATAACAACCCAGGCAGGTCCAAAGCATTTTTGAGCGAAAAATAAGATCAGGGAGCCCAATGGCGGTGGCGCGCATAATTTGGTGAGGAGTCAGCCCGAGGACATTCGGGGGGTCATCGTAATTCAATGCCACGGGACAGGCACTCGTACAGGTTGTACAGGTAAAACAAAAGGAAAAGGTGCTTCCTTGAGCTGATGTTCGCAGATCCTTCTCAAAACTCTCGTCCAGACTTCCAAGATCTATGGGCGTATCCACCGAATCAAATAAACCGCACTCCTCAGCCAGGGCTTGGCTGGCCTGCTGCAAGGGTTTTTCATAATCCTTTTCATTCAACTCATCTTTCCTCAACCCGCGATAGAATGAGAGTGTAGAAAGGGTGAACACCTCCGGATGGCCATCTTGAATAAAGGTCTCTCTCATGTCGAACCACAGATCTTGGAGATTGATGCCAACCGGGCAGACCAAGGTGCATTTGCAACAATTGGTACACAGATAGAGCCCCTCCTGAATATGCTTTATGTCCCCTTCTTTGGCTGTCCTATTTGCTGTGAATCTTTTTACGGATGCCATTTTTTCAGACGGAAGGATGTTTACGTTCTGCATCTGTTCGAATAGGACACCCACAGAACAATGCAAACTGCATGCCCCGCAGTGCGTGCAGGCGTCCATTTCCATCACCTGCCTCGTGGCTATATTGGCGCGGTCTGATCTTTTTCTGTCCATTACAGAATTTGCAAGCAGACTCAGGGGACCGGCAATAATATGAAACATCCTGCTGAAAGGAAGATAAGCCAAGCCTACAAAACAGGCCAGGAAATGCAGGGACCACAGAATCGTGTGAACATCGGCCTTATCCATTGAAACGGCGAGAGGCGATACGATCTTCGCGACCCCATAGCTTATAAACGCCCACTGAGGTCTGGAATGACAGGCCTCACAATTCGTCTCATGCAATTCTTTGCCCAGGTCAAGGGTCTCTTCATCAAAGGGCCCCTCTAAATCAGGCGAAACAACACCGAACTTCTCAACCCAATAGCTTTCCAATGCCTCAAACGATTCTTCATCATCCACGTCCGACCAGTCTTCCACCATCTCTTGATATCTGGTGTGAGATACAATCTTAGTCCCCTCCAGCAGAAAACCGGAGATCATGATAACAGCGAGGATAATCACCATGTAATGATCCATGGCATTATTGATGAGACGAGGGATCTTCAGGATGTGGCGCCTGTAAAAAGAGATCCCCAATCCAAGCATGACAATGAGACCAAAGAGGGTCCTCAGAAAGAGAAAAGGATTGAGTGTAGAAGCATAGTCCGGAAAGAGAGTGATGGTAATGAAATGTTCAAGGGCATGCATGAGGAGCAACAGCATGAATCCGCCGTATATGCACATGTGCATGAGCCACCGGAGACGACTTTCTATAAATATCCTTCTCTGAAAAAGGACATCCAAAACAAAGACTTTTAGAAGAGTCAGGACTTTTGGGCTTAATATGGTAAGAATGCTTCCTTTAATGGCTGCAAAAAGCCTTTTTGAGGTTTTGATCTCTCGGGATCCGGGTCCGACACTATAACGGAACCAAGTGGAAATTTTCCAAAAAAGGCCGAGAAGGAATATGCTCAGAGCAGTATACAGGCAGATGCTGAAAAACATAATGGGCCTCATCTCCGCAAGCTGGAGGGTTTGGTTGACTTTTGTACCAGACGCTAGCGCAGGAGGTCAACAACAAAATCTTGTCCAAAAAAAACTCTTGGGGTCCTTCCCTTTGAGCCCTAAACGGAATATGATATTAGATTCCAGAATGTTACGTGACAAACCAGCAATCCAATGCAGATCATGCCCGGAAGAATTTTCCCCTTGACACATGGCCTCTGAAATGGCATGTTAATTATTTCACAAATTCGAATCTCCGCCCCCTTTCAGGCTGATGGAAATCCCCAGATCGAGCTAGAGATGGCCCCTCTTCGGATCTATACCCCACTACATCCTGAAATAGAAATAAACCGAATATGAGATAGGCATCTCATGGTTCGAAATGTAAAAAAGGGCGATCGTGAAAGATTTCGTGAATTAGGCTTGGAGAATCATAAGGGACCAAGGAATACTTAAATGGCGCTTCCTGTCTTAGATTACGAACACGAAAACACACAAGCATTTATCCATGAGGTCATGTCGCGTTCGGAACAGAACATCACCGCCTGTTATCAATGCCGACGATGTGCCGCAGGATGTCCTGTGGGGGAAGAAACCGGCTATGTCACGCCTGACCGTTTGATCCGAATGATACTGCTTGGCGACCGGGAACAGGCCCTCAGCAATAAACTAGTCTGGAAGTGCGTGTCATGCTATACCTGCGGCACCCGCTGCCCAAACGAAATACAGACTGCAAAGATCATCGAGACCCTCAAACATATGTCCAAAGAGGAACATCTGGATCCACTCCTTCCAAAGGTCGCTGCCTTCCACAAATCCTTCTGCACCGCAGCCAACCACTTGGGAAGGCTCAATGAAATCGAATTCATGGGTCTCTATGAAATAAAGAACGCCTTCCACGACCTCATACACTTCAAGTTCAGAGAAATATTCAAAGAGACCATGCTCCAGGCGAAACTCGGCCTGCGTATGACCAAGAAAAAGCGCATGCATTTCGGGATCCAAAAGGTCAAACACCTTTCAGATCTCAAGCGCCTTCTCAAGAAAGCAAAAAAGCGAGCCGCTGATGGAGTCTGAAGTGAGTGAGGGAACATAATGGAAATAGCCTATTATCCTGGATGCACATTACACGCATCGAGTCAGATCTATGACATACAGACCAAGTTGGTCCTAGGGGAAATGGGAATAAACCTGAACGAACTCGAAGACTGGAATTGCTGCGGTGCCACCTCTGCCAGCAAGACCGACGACTTCCTATCCGTTGCCATGCCCGCACGGAACCTGGGCATTGCGGACAACAGCGGTCTCTCCGAATTGGTGATCCCCTGCTCGGCCTGCTACAGCCGGATGCTGGTCGCGCAACATAGGCTTGCGTCTAACCATAGACTGAAGGATGAGATCAATGCGGAGTTGACCAAGAAGGTAAAAGGCAACATTAGAATTATGAGTATCCTTGAGGTGTTGGTGCCGAAGGCTGAATCCGGTGAGCTAGCCGAAAAGACGACCAAACAGCTCAAGGGTTTAGAACCTGCATGTTACTATGGATGTCTGCAGACCAGGTTCCCATATGATGTGCCCGTGCCCGATGATGTAGAAAATCCGCAGGGCATGGAGATCGTACTCAAGGCCCTGGGCGCGAATCCCATAGACTGGAGCTACAAGACCGACTGCTGTGGGGCATCCGCGACCGTTAACGACATCGATACAGCGCTCCTTCTCATGTCGAAGATCTTCAAGGACGCCGTTGCAAGAGGAGCCAACTGTTTTGTCACCACTTGCCCCATGTGCCAGCTTAACCTTGATGCATATCAGGAACAAATGAAACAAAAATACGACATCGATCAGGACATGCCGGTCTACTTCATCACCGAGTTGATTGGAGTGGCCATGGATAAATCCCCTGAAGAGCTACAAATCGACAGGCATTTTGTGGATACAATTGGCCTCCTGAAGGAGTTGAACCTAATATGAGTAATAGTTCCTCCTCAAGCGATAAAAGAGTAAGAGGGTCGGTCCTGATCGCAGGCGGCGGTGTGGGCGGGATGCAGTCAGCTCTCGATCTTGCTGAAGCCGGCTTTAAGGTACACATGGTCCAGAAAGACTCAAGCATCGGTGGGACCATGGTTATGCTGGACAAGACCTTTCCCACCGGTGACTGCGCCATGTGTATGATATCACCCAAGATGGTGGAGGTTGGGAGGCACCTAAACATTGATATCCATACCTTTGCCGAGGTTCTATCAGTTGAGGGGAAACCGGGGGACTTCACGGTCAGAGTAGTGCAACATCCGCGTTACGTGGACTCAGCGAAATGCACGGGTTGCGGGCTGTGCGAGCAGAAATGTCCTAAAAAGGTCATCAGCGGATACGAGCAGGGCCTTATTGAACGTAAGGCCATTTACTCACTCTTTCCTCAGGCCGTTCCCAGCACCCGTGTCATCGACAAAGACAATTGTATATTCTTCCAAAAAGGTAAATGCAGGGCCTGCGAAAAGCTGTGCGAAGCAGGTGCCATTGACTTTGATCAGCAGGAAGAGGAGATCGAGCTCAAGGTTGGCGCCATCATTCTCTCCCCCGGTCTTGACCGTTATGACGCCAAGGTCCGACAGGAATTGGGATTTGGTCGTTGGCCCAATGTGGTAACGTCCATCCAGTTTGAGCGCATCCTTTCTGCCTCAGGCCCATACCGGGGAGAAGTGAAGCGTCCCGGGGACGGCAAGCATCCCGAAAGAATCGCGTGGATACAATGCGTGGGATCCCGAGACCGGCACAACGCCAACCCCTGGTGCTCCTCGGTCTGCTGCATGTACGCCACCAAGCAGGCCATCATTGCCAGAGAACATGATGACCATATTGCTCCCACTATCTTTTATATGGAGCTTCGCGCCTTTGGCAAGGATTTTGACAAGTATGTAGATCGCGCCAAAAACGATTACGGCGTCAAATACCAGCGGGCCATGGTCTCTGCGGTCCGAGAAGAACCCGGCACAGGCAATCTGATATTGCGTTACGCCAAGGAGGACGGGACGTTAGTGGATGAAACATTTGACCTGGTCGTTCTGTCCATAGGCTTTCAGCCTCATTCGGATGTTAAAGATCTGGCCAAGACCTTTGATATCGAACTCAATGAGCACCGCTTCCCAAAAACCACACAATTCCGACCGATTGATACCTCCCGAGACGGCGTATTTGTCAGCGGTATATTCCAGTCCCCCAAGGACATACCCGAGACTGTGATGCAGGGAAGCGCCGTAGCCGGGCGGACCATGGCACTGCTCAGCGAGGCCCGTGGCAGTGAAATCGTAACCAAGGAACTGCCGCCGGAAACGGACATCAACGGACAAGAAGCCAGAATCGGTGTTTTCGTATGCCATTGCGGCATCAACATCAGTCAGACCGTAGACGTGGAACAAGTGGTCGAATCCGTGAAGGGTGAACAGGGTGTGGTTCACGCTGAGAACGTGATCTACGCCTGCGCCCAGGATAGTCAGGATAAGATCAAAGCGCTCGTCAGGGAAAAAGAACTGAACAGGGTCGTGGTGGCCTCATGCACGCCGCGCACCCATGAACCCCTTTTTCAGGATACCATACGTGATGCGGGCCTGAACAAATATTTGTTCGAGCTTGCCGACATCCGAGAGCAATGCTCCTGGTGCCACATGGGACAAAATGAAGATGCCACAGAAAAGGCCATCAGAATTGTCAAGATGACTTTGGCCAAATCAAGGCTGCTTGAGCCGGTCTCCACCGATTCAGTAAGCGTTATTCCCGCGGCCATGGTCATCGGGGGCGGTGTGGCCGGCATTATCGCCGCGCTTTCATTGGGTGATCAGGGGTTTGATGTCCATATAGTGGAAAGGGAGACTGAACTGGGCGGTCTGGCTCGGAATCTCTTTTATACACTGGACAAAAGCGATGTACAGGAATTTTTGAAAGCCAAAATCGATGAGATTCAGGCCCACCCGCGGATCATCCTTCACACGGGCACTGAGGTCAAATCCACCAACGGTTTTGTGGGCAACTTCAAGACGACCCTGACAGACGGGACCTCGTTTGAACACGGGGCCATTATCGTGGCCACTGGCGGCATCGAATATGAGCCCACGGAGTACCTTTACGGGGAAAACGATAGGGTGATCACTCAGCGTAACCTGGAAAAGAGGCTTGCAGTTGGCCATGGTGTCCGCTCGGGTGAAAAATTTGTCATGATCCAGTGTGTGGGTTCCAGAGAGGAACCTGACAATTACTGCTCTCGTATTTGCTGTCAAGACGCCATAAAGAACGCTATCGCCATCAAGGAAAAGTCCTCTGATGCGCAGGTCGTCATCATCTACCGTGACATCAGGACATACGGTCTCAGGGAAACCTACTACTCTAAGGCACGCGATTTGGGTGTGATCTTTGTAAACTACATTCCCGAGAGGAAACCCCAGGTGGAGGTCTCAGAAGACAAACTTCGAATCAAGGCCTTCGATTACATGCTCAGCCGAGATGTCGAGTTTGAAGCGGATTGGCTGGTGCTTTCCACAGGCCTCCGACCTCACCCGACAACAGAAGAGGTCGGCAAAATTTACAAACTGACATGCAATCCGGAGGGCTACCTGTTGGAGGCTCATGTCAAGCTTCGCCCCGTAGACTTCCCCTCCGAGGGCATCTTCCTATGTGGGCTGGCGCATGCCCCTAAAAACCTGGATGAGACCATTTCCCAGGCCATGGCCGCTGCCGGCCGCGCCGGTGTCATCCTGTCTCAAGACAAACTGGCCGTTTCCGGGATCATCTCCAAGCACAATCGGGATATGTGTATGTCATGTCTCACGTGCTTCAGGCTTTGTCCCTATGGTTCCCCCTATATCGACGAGGAGGGGAAGGTGAGCCACAATGAGGTCAAATGCATGGGATGCGGAATCTGTGCGAGTATCTGTCCGGCCAAGGCATTTCAGGTCAACAATTTTAAAGATGAGCAAATATTGGCCATGATAGATACGCTCGCAGATGGAATGAATATGTAGGGAGAAGAGATAGAATATGACAGAAGAAGCTTCAGCCGTGGCACAAGAGGGTGTCTCCTCCGTGGAAAAGACTCACGATATCCCTTCGGACTGGTCGCCCAACATCCTGGCCTTTGCCTGCCACTATTGCGCCTTTGCGGCCGCGGACCTATCCGGCGTCATGCGGCTCTCCTATCCTACAAACGTGAAAATCATCAGGCTCCCTTGCACGGGAAAGCTGGACCATATTTATATTCTTCGGGCGTTCGAGAAAGGCATTGACGGCGTATTTGCTGCCGGGTGACTGCCCGGACAGTGTCATTTCCTGGAAGGAAATACAAACGCCAGAAAGACGATTGACTATCTTAAGACTCTATTAGTAAAGGTTGACATCGATCCTGAACGGCTTGAGATGTATAACCTTTCCGCAGCCATGGGACCTAGATGGGCAGAAATCTGTACCGAGTTTACAGAGAAGATCAAAAAGCTGGGCCCCTCCCCTATTCGGCTTGCGGAATCCAAGCACTCTGGAAAGGAGTAAATCAAGATGATTGTCGGTAAACAAAAACCGTTTGAAGTCATCTGGGACATGATCAAGGAATATAAGAAGGTCTTGATCTTCGGATGCAATACCTGCGTGGCTATCTGCCACGAAGGAGGGAATAAGGAAGCAGAGATCCTGGCCTCCATGTTAAGGATGAAGGCCAAACAGGAAGGCCTAGAGATGGAGATCAAGAACAGGGGAATCGAACGGCAGTGTGAACACGAATTCTTTGATTCCGCAAACGAACAGATCGAATGGGCCGATGCCGTCCTCTCTATCGCCTGTGGGGCCGGGGTCCAGTTTACCGCCGAGAAATGGCCGAAGAAGATCATTCTGCCCGGACTCAATACCACTTTCATCGGCGTCGTTGAAAGGCCGGGTCTCTTTGCTGAGCGATGTCTCATGTGCGGTGACTGCATCCTCCACCTGACCGGCGGCTTATGCCCCATTGCTCGTTGTTCAAAAAGCCTCCTCAATGGGCCTTGTGGCGGTTCGTCCAAGGGAAAATGTGAGATCTCCAAGGAAGTGGACTGCGTATGGGATATGATTGTGAGAAAGAAAATGGAACAGGGCCGTCTGGAGGATCTACTCCGGATAACACCAGCTAAAGATTGGCAGACCTCAAGGGACGGCGGGCCCAGAAAGAGTGTTAAGGAGGGACTGGTAGAATGAACGATCTGAAATCTGGAAGCAATCTTGAAAAGGTCCTCAGTGCCGGGCACTTTGCCTTTACCGGCGAATGCGGTCCCCCAAAGGGTGCGAATATAGATCATCTCAAGGAAAAGATTGCCCACCTGAAAGGGATGGTCGATGCGGTTAATATCACCGATAACCAGACAGCAGTGGTTCGAATGTCCAGCTGGGCCGCTTCCGCGATATTGATACAAGAAGGGATTGAGCCCAATTTTCAGATGGTCTGCCGGGATCGGAACCGTTTGGCCATACAGAGTGATATCCTGGGCGCCTATGCCGTGGGTATCCGAAACATGCTCTGTCTTTCCGGCGATCACCAGCGTTTCGGGAACCACCCCCAGGCCAAGAACGTCTTTGACATAGACTCCATGCAGCTCATTGCCTTAGCCAAAAAGATGCGGGACGAGGGCAAATTCTTGAATGAGGAGGAGCTTGATGTCGCGCCCAGGCTCTTTATAGGGGCTGCCTCTAATCCATTTGCAGATCCCACTGAATTCCGGGTATACCGACTCGCAAAGAAAATTGCCTCGGGGGCGGATTTCATTCAGACCCAATGCATTTATAATATGGATCTCTTCAGGGATTTTATGAAAAAGGCGGTCGATATGGGTCTCCACGAGAAATGCTATATCCTGGCTGGAGTCACCCCCATGAAGAGCGTCGGTATGGCCCAGTATATGGCCAAAGCGGTCCCTGGAATGGATGTGCCCGAATCTCTGATCAATAGATTGAGAGGAGCGGGAAAAGGGAAAACAGCCGAAGAAGGCATCAAATTCGCGCTCGAGCAGATTGAAGAATTCAAAGAGATGGAAGGCGTAGCTGGTGTCCATCTCATGGCCATTGAATGGGAACACAAGGTTCCGGAGATCGCAGAGAGAGCCGGTCTCCTTCCCAGGCCCAAGGTTTGATAACACCATCCTTGACAGAAGGCTTTTTTTCTTGAATTCTTCAGCAGTTGTCCCTTAAGATATCACGCCAGTTTTTTCACACTTGATACTTTATTGCTTTTTCATTGTGATCATAACCACCAAAGACGGAAAAACATATGATACGGAGACCGATTTGACTGCCCCTGAGCGGCATATTCTCCAAAAGCTGTTTTTGTGGAAGACCATGGCTTCCAGCATTGAGGTGTTTAAGGAGAAAAAAGAGGAAGCTCTGGTTAAGGGATGGAACAATTCGGGGCCTATCCAGGTCACTCCTCGTCTTGAGGACATTATCAGGGACCTTGAACAAAAGCTTGTTTCGCGGTTAGATAAGGAAACGTTGTAAGGAGGTGGAAGCAGGAGGCTTATCATCAGCTTTAATATCGCCAGCCGGCGGAAACCGAGCTTCTTTGGCCATTCGTCGATTCTTCGCGCCTCGCGGTTTAGCTGCTGGACGGTTGCAGCCCAGATGGAAAAGACGAAATTAGGAATAGAGGGAACGGATTCTCGAAAAAAAGACAAGAACCATACACAACTTATCCTAGATTCTATCCCTTACAGGATCATGGTTGTCAACATGGATATGACCATTCACACCGTGAATCAGTCCTTTCTGAATGAATTCAACCTGAGTGATGATGATGTCCGGGGCAAACCTTGTCACTTGGTGAGGTATGGACTCAACCGACCATGTGATGAAATTGGCCGAGTTTGCAACATAAGACAACGTCTTGACGAGATTAGAGAGAAGAAATCTGTTAGTTTTTACAAAGAATACCTCAATGATAACGATGAGACCCGTTATGACGTCATCACGATCGCTCCCATTTTCAACAAAGAGGGTGAGTTAGTCCAAATTCTTGAAGTATCCAGGGATGTGACGGAAAGGTTTTTGCTGGAACAAGAAGCCAGAAAGTCCAACACCTTTTTTCAAAATATGATCCAGAGCACTGTGGACGGCATTGTTGTCTCTGACACCAAAGGAAACGTCCTGATCTGGAATCAGGGCATGGAGGTGCTGACAGGATACTCGGCCCGGGAGATGACGGATAGTGGTCATTTAAGCAGCTTCTATGACATAGATGTGGCAAAAGAAAACATGCGGAAGATGCGCAGTGACCAGCACGGACCGCCAGGGAAACTGAACCCCACAAACATGATGATCACAACAAAGGAGGGGGAGAAAATCCCGGTCACCTTATCCGCCTCTATCATCAATATTGATGGCAAGGAGACAGCAAGTGTCGGGGTCTTTAGGGATATGAGGGAAGTTCTCCAGATGAGAAAAGATCTGGAGGACGCCCACCTTCAACTGGTGGAATCAGAGAGAATTGCCTCTATAGGCCGAATGGCCGCCGGTGTCGCCCATGAAATCAATAATCCTCTGTCCGGCATCCTGATCTTCGCTGAATTGCTTAAGGAGAATTTGAAGGATAATCCCCAATACTTCAATGACGCAAACGAAATCATTCAACAGACATTAAGATGTAAAAGGATTGTGTCCGATCTACTGGAGTTCAGCAGACAGTCCGTGGGCAAAATATCCTCTTTCGGTGTAGCTGAGTTGATTAACAAGACATTGGATCTCTTGGTCAATCAGGCCCTTTTTCAAAATATACTCATCACCAAAGAGATCGATTCAGAACTGCCCAGCATGGTGGGTGACATGGCCCAGCTCCAGCAGGTCTTTACCAATCTATTCATCAATGCCGCTGACGCCATGGAAGGTAACGGCCGTCTGGATATCAAGGCTCGATTTGAATCTAAAAAGAATCAGTTTCATATCTGTGTTTCTGACACCGGTCCCGGTATCCCGGAGAACCTCCGGGAAAAGATCTTTGATTTTTTCTTTACCACCAAGGCCCCTGGAAAGGGTACAGGTCTGGGATTGACAATTACCAAAAACATTATCTCTTTGCACGGTGGCAGCATTGCCATAGACTCTCCCCCTGAGGGAGGGACCACCTTTGTAATCGAGATCCCTTTGGGGTTTGTGGCGAAGACCGCTGAAGAGCCTCTTTTTGTCGGATTGAATAATTGATTGAATACGACCGATTCATTGGAAGAGGGACTATCATTAGTCATGGATCATAAAACGAAGATATTGGTTGTAGATGACGAGCAGGTTGTTAGAGAGGGATGCAGCCGCGTTTTAACGGGAAAGGGATATGAAGTCTTGACCGCTGAAAACGGACAAAAGGCTGTGGATCTGCTGAACCAAGAGACCGTAGATATTATCCTGCTCGACCTGAAAATGCCTGTCATGAGTGGCGAGGAGGTCCTAGAAAAAACGCGTGTTCAATATCCGGACATCCCTGTCATCATTATCACGGGTCATGGAACCGTGGATACCGCCGTGGATTGTATGAAGCAAGGAGCCTATGATTTTATCACCAAGCCTTTCCAGATCGATCAGTTTCTCTTAACCATCAATCGGGCTGCCGAAAAGAGGGCGCTGGAAAAGAAGGCCCGCTCATACGAAGAGGAGAAATTGAGGAACCTCTATGATCTCGATCTGGAAAAAAGCCGGCTGAAAACCATAATCAACTGTATGGCTGATGGTGTAATGGTCACTAACCGTAACCTTGAAGTCGTCCTTCACAATCCCGCGTTGATGAGGTTGCTGGAGATATCAGGAAAGGTTGAAAATCCCGTATTCGTGAATCAAATTGTAGATGACAAGGCTCTGAGAAATACACTTGAGGGTATCCAGACCGGTGTATCTGCGAGAGACGAGTTCGTGTCCCAGGAAATCAGCGCCGGGAAAATGGTCCTGAGGGCCATTTCGGCGCCGGCCCTCGGTCCCGATGACGAGGTCGTCGGGACAGTCACTGTCTTGCAGGATATCACCGCCTTTAGACGACTCGACGAGATGAAATCAGATTTTGTAAATATGGTAGCCCACGAACTCCGAAGCCCATTAATTTCTATCAGACAACAAAACACGGTACTTTTGGAGGGATTACTCGGTCCTCTTGAGGAAAGGCAGAAGGAATTCCTCGGAAAGGGAGTAAAGAAAATAGACCAACTCCTTGAGCTGATCAATGATCTTTTGGACATCGCGAAGATTGAAGAGGGAAAACAGGTACAACGTCGAGTGCCCACGGATATTGAATCACTGATTAAGGATACCCTTTCTCTGTTGAAGCCCAGGGCCAAAAAGCAGGGGATTATCCTTACTGACTCCTGCAAGAACATGAAGCCCGTTCACGCTGATCCTAAAGGAATTGAAGAGATACTCAACAACCTTGTCACCAATGCCATCAATTATTCCCCTGAAGGGGGCCGGATCGAAGTGACTGGCCAGATCCTGGGTGAATACATGGAGATCAAAGTAAGTGATACGGGAGTAGGCATAGACTCTGAAGAACTCCCTAAGATCTTTGACAAGTTTTACCGTATAAAGAATCAAAAGACTCGTAATGTGACAGGTACAGGGTTGGGACTTGCCATAGTAAAAGGTGTGGTGGAAAGTCATAATGGCACGATTGACGTGGAAAGCGTTCCAGAGAAAGGAACCACTTTTAGAATATTGCTGCCGGTTATTAGGGAAGAGGGGAAAAGCCCCTAAAGGTTTCGAAACATTGGTTACACATCCCCTCGTCATGTTTTTCTCCACTTCTGCCATTAGGCAGAGACCATAACAGCATGTTCTAACGTTTCATGTTTTTATACAGGCTACCCCTTTCATCAGTAAAAACTTTTTCATTTATCCGGTAGCTGGTATATTCCGATACTCCGCTATACTCATAACCTTTTTATATAGGGCTTCCCAAGATGCCTGGATGCGCCTTCTCCTTTTTAGGAATTAGGGTTGTTCTGTCAGAGTTGAGAGGGCCCTGGGTACCAGTAAGGTGTTAGATGCAAGGCGCCGCATCGCAGATCCCGCTGTTGTACGCGGGAGGGAGCGCCGACTGGGCGTATAAATAATACGCCGCAAGGAGAAGCGACCGCCCGTCCTCCGCAGTAGCCTGTCCATCCTCCGTAGCAGGCTACTGCGGAGGACGGGCTACGGAGGGTGGAAAGGCAACGCAGCCCTTCGACTTACTCAGGGCCATGAGCCTGTCGAATGGCAGATGACAGCTTAGTGGTGCCCAGGGTTATAGATAGGGATTGCCAAACAGAAATTATTGTAGTAAAAGCCTACACTGATCTCTGAGGTTTTCTGGAGAATTTTTTGTCTTCTCTAGGCGGAAAGAAGAGAGCAGACCGTTTCATATAATCCAGATTCTAAAGCCCATATCGTTTTTCAAACAAATAGTCCCGGGCTGGTCAGTTCGAGCCAAATACGGACGACGGTGTCGAAGGGGACTGGAGGTCAAGCATATGCCGCTACAGAAAAAGATAAAATCAGGGGATTTCGTTGTCCTTGGTGAATTTGAGCCGCCAAAAGGAGTCGACTTCGCGCCTTTTCTCAAGAATGCCAATCAAGTAAAAGGTCGCGTGGATGCACTCGTAGTCCCTGAAATGGGGAATGCCGTCCTGAAGGCGAGCTCATTGGGAGGGTGCGCCATGCTCCAAGAAGCAGGGGTCGAAACGGTGTTTCAGGTCTGTTGCCGGGACAGGAATCGTCTGGCCCTTCAGGCCGACCTTCTGTCCGCATCGGCACTGGGCATCAGGAATGTCGTGGTCACAGCAGGTGAGGACATCCGCTTTGGAGATCACCCTCAAGCCAGAGCAGTCAATGACTTGGACGTCATTGGCCTCCTCGAAACCCTTCAGAAGCTTCAGGGGGGCAAAGACCTGGCCGGCATTGAATTGAAAGGATCACCCACCTATTTTATGGGTTCTACCATAGACACCAGCACCCCAGGGGGCCTTCTGGAAATCGAATTGGATAGCCTTAAAAAGAAGATAGATCTCGGGGTAGAGTACATCATAACAAACCCCGTGTTTGACACCCGCCGTTTCCAACAGTTTGTGAAGAGGGTGGACACAACCCAAGTGGCGATCATCCCTACCGTCCTCCTGTTAAAATCCGCCGGAATGGCACGATACATCGATCGAAACATCAAGGGGACATCCATTCCCTCTGAGATAATCACAGGTATTCAAAAAGCCCCTGATAAGGTTCAGGAATGCATAGCTATTGCTGCAAGAATCACGGCCCAGCTGAAGGAGATGGGGATGGCCGGCGTACTGATCTCAACCGTGGGCTGGGAAGACAGGCTTCCTCAGATTCTCGACGAGGCCAAGCTGTCATAGCCTTTCAACGAATCAGGCTCCTCGTCGTCTCCACGTTACAAGGCGTATGGGGTTCGCGTGACAAATCAAGCGTGGAGCGGAGAAAACGCTTTGTGAGTCTGCCAAATTGTTAAACTGGAAAGGGAAGACATAATGACTGAAGAAAGACTTGATACACCCTCAGGCTCTGTGATGGTGGTCGGTGGCGGAATTGCCGGGATGCAGGCTGCCCTGGATCTGGCTAATTCCGGTTATCTGGTCAAACTTGTGGAGAAGTCCCCCGCCATCGGGGGTGTCATGAGTGAACTGGACAAGACCTTTCCTACCAACGATTGTGCCATGTGAATCATCTCTCCGAAACTGGTCGAGGTCGGCCGGCATCTGAATATAGATTTGATCACATGTGCTGACGTGGAGAAGGTCAGTGGTGCTCAGGGGAACTTCAAAGTCACCCTCCGCAGAATTCCTCGCTACATTGATGAGGCAAAATGCACGGCCTGTGGCGACTGTGAGAGGGTCTGCCCGGTAGAACTCCCCAATGAATACGACCAGGGTCTTTCCACCAGAAAAGCAACCTACAAGAAATACCCCCAAGCCATCCCTGGGGCCTTTGCCATTCAGAAAGTGAACAAAGCCCCCTGTCGTCTGGCCTGCCCCGCTGGATTGAACGTGCAAGGGTATGTGCAGATGGTGGGACAGGGAAAATACAAAGAGGCCCTGAAAATCATTATGCGGGATCTGCCTCTGCCCGGTGTACTCGGCAGAATCTGTCCCCACGGATGTGAAGATGCCTGTCGCCGGTGTGATTTGGATGAGCCGGTGGCTATTCGGGATCTGAAACGCCTGGCAGCCGATCAATTTGATCCCCGAGATATAGAGATTGAATGCCTCCCCCCAAGAGAGGAGAAGGTAGCCATCATCGGATCAGGCCCCGCGGGGCTTTCCGCGGCCTATCATTTAGCACGAAAAGGGCTCTTATCCACAATTTTTGAGGCCTTACCCCAAGCCGGCGGCATGCTGCGGGTGGGCATTCCCGAGCATCGCCTCCCTCGAGGCATTTTGGACAAGGAAATTGAGGTCATCACCAACCTAGGGGTGGAGATCAAAACCAATACGCCTCTGGGCCCGAATTTGACTGTAAAAACCCTTTTTAAACAAGGCTTCAAGGCTATATACCTGGCCACAGGGGCCCACAGAGGGATTGAGTTGGGTATCCCCGGTGATGAGGCTGAGGGTGTACGGCAGGGTGTGGATTTTCTTAGAGAACTGAACCTTACGGGTAAGGCGGCTGTGGGAAGAAGAGTGGCTATCATTGGCGGCGGAAATGTGGCCATCGACGCATCCCGCTCCGCAGTCCGGCTAGGGGCCGAACAAGTCACTATCATCTACCGAAGAACCCGTGCAGAGATGCCGGCCTGGGAGGAAGAAGTCCAGGCCGCAGAGGCGGAAGGCGTGAAAATTTCCTTTCTCTCAGCCCCACAGGAAGTCCTCCTACAGGACGACAGGGTGATTGGTCTGCGATGTATTCGTATGGAACTCGGGGAATCCGACTCGTCGGGTAGAAGAAGGCCAATCCCCATTCCTGGGAGTGAATTCGACATGGAACTCGACCAAGTCATTCCGGCCATCGGTCAAACGCCTGATCTCTCCGCACTGGAAGAGATTTCCGGCCTGGAATTCTCTCGGTGGGGAACCGTTGAAACGGATTCTATCACCTATGCCACCAACTGTGACGGTGTTTTCGCGGGTGGAGATGTGCAGACCGGCCCATGGGTGGCCATTGGTGCCATTGCCTCAGGCCGAGAGGCAGCCGAATCCATTGTCCGTTATCTAGACGGACAGGATATGGCTGAGGGACGGGAACCCATCACCAAAGAGGATCCGGCCTACCGTCCTGTTCCAAACGTCGAACACAAGAAGGCTCGCGCCAAAATGCCGGAGCTGCCAGTTGAAAAGCGAAACCGGAACTTCAATGAAGTGGAGCTGGGTTTGGATGAAAAGACCGGTCAGGCAGAGGCTCATCGGTGTTTGAATTGTTCATATTGCTGTGAGTGCTTTCAATGTGTGGAAGCCTGTCTTCCTGGAGCGGTAACATTGGAGACCCACGCGCAGCAACCCGAAACCATGGAAATGACTGTTGGGTCTATCATCTTGGCACCTGGGTTTGAGCCTTTTGATCCCTCTCAATTCCAATCCTACGGCTACTCGGAGTACCCAAATGTAGTTACCTCCCTGGAGTTTGAGAGACTCCTATCGGCCTCAGGTCCGACCATGGGACATCTGGTGCGACTCTCTGATAAAAAAGAACCAAAGAAAATCGCATGGCTGCAATGTGTCGGTTCCAGGGATATCAATAACTGCGACCACGGGTATTGTTCCTCGGTCTGCTGCATGTACGCCATCAAGGAGGCTGTTGTCGCCAAAGAACACGCGGGAAAGGATCTGGAGTGTACCATTCTCTTTATGGATATGCGGACCTATGGCAAAGACTTTGAAAAGTATTACAACACCGCTAAAGAAAAACATGGGGTTCGGTTCATCCGCTCCAGGGTCCGTAGCATTCACCCCATTTCAGGAAGTGATGACCTCCTCATAGAGTATTCTGAACAAAGCGGCATCATACACCGGGAACGCTTTGACATGGTGGTTCTTTCAGTTGGGATGGAGATATCATCCGGCGTGATGGCTCTAGCTGAGAAGCTTGGTATCGACCTTACGGAAGGAAAATTTTGCCGAACAGACTACTTTGATCCCGTTGCCACGGACAAAGAAGGCGTTTACGTATGTGGGGCCTTTCAAGGGCCAAAAGACATACCGCAATCGGTGATGGAAGCCAGCGCAGCGGCTTGTGCCGCGAGCAGGGACCTGAGCCTAGCAAGGGGAACAGAGACCCGGATCGAGGAAATCCCGGAAGAACGGGACGTCTCGAACGAAGAGCCACGAATTGGGGTATTTGTCTGTAATTGCGGGATCAATATAGGAGGGGTGGTGGATGTCCCGGCAGTGGCCGAATATACCTCTACCCTTCCCCATGTGGTTTTCGTCGACCAAAACCTCTTCACCTGCTCTCAGGATACCCAGGATAAGATGAAAGAGGTGATTAAAGAAGAGAACCTAAACCGTGTCGTCGTAGCGGCGTGTTCCCCCATGACCCATGAGCCTCTCTTCCAGGAAACGATGCAAAGCTGTGGTCTTAACAAATACCTCTTTGAGATGGCTAATATCCGAAACCAAAATTCATGGGTTCATAGCGAAAAGGCGGAATCGGCCACTGAAAAGGCCAAGGACTTGATCCGCATGGCCGTTGCTCGGGCAGGCCTCTTAAAACCCCTGAATGCGAAAAGAATTTCCGTCAATAAGCGGGCCCTGGTCATCGGCGGTGGCGTCGCCGGCATGAATGCTGCCCTCGGCGTGGCAGACCAAGGTTTCGAGGTGGTGATCGTGGAAAAAGAGGCCCAGCTGGGCGGGCTCGCTAGAGAATTGACCCGCACCATCGGAGGGGACGATATTCAGACCTATATTCGTGGACTCGTCGAGCGGGTGACACGCCATGAGAAGATCCAGGTCTTGACCGAATCCCTCATCGTGGAATTCAGCGGGTTCAAGGGAAATTTCACCACAGAACTCATCGTGGGACCGGGGATGTACGAAAGAAAGATCGAACACGGGGTGGTGATTCTGGCTACAGGGGCCAAGGAATACAAACCTAAAGAGTATCATTACGGTGAAAACAAAAGGGTCATGACCCAGATAGAATTGAGCAAACACCTTTTAAAAAAGGAGGCAAAGGCCCTTCGCAACGTCGTCATGATTCAATGCGTTGGATCCAGAAACGAGGAATCTCCTAACTGCTCCCGGGTCTGCTGTCAGGCGGCCGTCAAAAATGCCCTCCACATTAAGGAACTCAATCCCGATGCCAATGTGTATGTCCTCTATCGTGACATTCGGACTTACGGAGAACTGGAATACTATTATCGGGAGGCAAGGCGCCAAGGGGTCCTCTTTCTCCGCTTTGAAGAAGACGATCCGCCGCGAGTGGAATCCACTGAGGAGATCCTCACGGTCACTTATATGGACCCGGTCCTTCAGAGAAAAGTCAGAATCTCCGCGGATCTTCTCGCGCTGAGTGCCGGGATGAGGGCCGAAGAGACGGAGGAACTGGCCTCCATTCTCAAAGTGGCGCGAAACGAAGACGGATACTTCATGGAAGCCCACGTCAAGCTCCGTCCCGTGGATATGGCCAGTGAAGCGGTCTTTGTTTGCGGGACGGCCCACAGTCCCAAGCTCATCTCCGAGGCGATCTCCCAGGCGATGGCGGCTGCTTCACGGGCTGTCACTTTTCTCACCCAATCAGAGATCACCCTCTCCGTGGTAACGGCTGAAGTGGATCAGGAGCACTGTGCCGCATGTCTCGTCTGCGTACGCTCCTGTCCTTATGGAGTCCCCCGTATTAACAAGGACGGGGTCAGTGAAATCGATCCGGCCCTTTGCCGGGGGTGCGGGATTTGCGCGGCAGAGTGCCCCGCGAAGATCATTCAGCTCAACTGGTATGAGGATGATCAGGTCATGAGTAAATTGGATGCCCTGTTGGAAGGAGTCCTATAATGGATACGTTCGAACCGATTATTGTTGCGTTTTGCTGTCAAGCCTGAGGGTATACTGCGGCGGACCTGGCAGGTTCCATGCGGCTCCAGTACCCGGAGAATATCAGAATCGTCAGTATCCCCTGTACCGGGAAAGTGGATTTGATCCACATTCTAAGGGCTTTCGAGAAAGGGGCAGACGGAGTTTATGTTGTGGGCTGTCTTGAAGGTGAATGTCGCTACATCCGAGGGAACCTCAGGGCCCGAAAAAGGGTGGAAAAGGCCCAGGCGATCCTGGAGAGCGTAGGGATTGGGGGAGAACGGGTTCAAATGTACAATCTTTCTTCAAGCGAAGGACCCAAATTCGCCGAGTTCGCGACCGAGATGACCGAAAAGATAAAAGGCTTGGGTCCCAATCCCATCAAGCTGAACAAGAAGAAGGCTGCGTAGGGATTTTAGTTTTTTAGAGCGGTGAAGCCTGCCAAAGGCAGACAAGCCACGCTAACCAGAGATCTTCAGAGAAAATCTTTGGTTTCAAGAGGAGGTTTTGGCATATGATTGTAGCAAAGCAGAAACCGATTGAGGAAATCATCGAGGAAGTCAAAGATTCAAAAAAGCTGCTCATCCTGGGATGCAATGAGTGCGTCACGGTTTGTGAGGCAGGGGGTAAAAAAGAGGTCGCCGTCCTCGCCTCGGCCCTCCGCATGTATTTTATGAATAAAGGCCAGGAAATAACGATCGATGAACACACGCTGGAACGTCAATGCGATCATGAGTACCTGGAAGAGATCAGGGGCAATATTGATCAGTATGATGCCGTTCTCTCCCTGGCCTGCGGTGTCGGGGTCCAGTTTATGGCTGAGAAGTATTTCAACATACCCATCTTGCCGGGCGTGGACACCTGCTTCATGGGCGCAACGGAGGAGAGGGGTGTCTGGTCTGAACGATGCCAGGGGTGCGGGAAATGTGTGCTGGCCAAGACAGGCGGAATATGCCCTGTCTCCCGATGTGCCAAGAGACTCTTTAACGGGCCTTGCGGAGGATCCACAAAAGGACACTGTGAGATTAATAAGGATGTTGTCTGTGGTTGGCAGTTGATTATTGACCGGCTAAAGGAACTGGGGAAATTGGATGACTATGAGACTCTCGCCCCGATAAAAGACTGGTCCACCGAAAGGGCCGGTGGTCCCAGAAAAGTAGTCAGGGAGGATTTACAAGCATGAGCACAAAGACACCAAGCAAACTGGAAAAGGTCCTTACCGCGGGTCATTTAGCCGTCACATCGGAATGCGGCCCCCCCAGGGGGAGCGACGGAGAGTCCATCGCCAAAAAGGCTGAAATCATAAAGAACCATGTGGATGCCATCAACATCACCGATAATCAGACTTCGGTGACAAGGCTTTGCAGTCTGGCTGCCTGTATTCGACTCAAATTGATGGGTGTGGAGCCGGTGCTTCAGATGACCGTCCGCGATAGAAACAGAATTGGACTTCAGAGTGACATTCTGGGAGCCGCCTCTTTTGATATTCATAATATACTTTGTCTCTCCGGAGATCATCAGCAATTCGGCGACTGTCCCCAAGGGCAGAATGTTTTTGATATTGACTCCATGCAATTGATACAGACGGTCAGGCTCATGAGGGATGAAGGGAAATTTCTTGGAGGGGATGATATCGACCGGCCGCCTAAAATGTTTGTCGGCGCAGCAGCCAATCCCTTTGCAGATCCCTTTGAAATTCGTGTACGTCGTCTCGCCAAGAAAGTCGCGGCCGGCGCGGAATTCATACAGACCCAATGTATCTACAACCTGGATAAGTTTGAACTCTGGATGAAACAGGCGCGCGACCGTGGCCTCCATGAAAAGGTACACATCCTGGCCGGTGTCACGCCCTTCAAATCGGCCGGTATGGCCAAATACATGAAAAACCGGGTTCCTGGAATGGATGTTCCAGATGAAGTGGTCACGAGGATGAGTGGGGTCCCCAAAGAAAAACAGGCCGATGAGGGAATCAATATCTGTGTGGAGACGATCCAACGACTCAAAGAGGTCGAAGGAGTAAAGGGTTTTCATGTCATGGCCATTGAATGGGAAGAGAAAGTCCCTGAGATTGTGGAACGTGGAGGACTCTACCCAAGGCCCAAAATAGATGAATGATTCGACCGGTTAACTGATTGATGCCGGATGACAAGCGAGAAGGAGGTTTCATTATGTCCGACAAAAAATACATTCTGGTGGTAGACGATGATCCGGATCTGGTAGAAACCGTTGGGATGATGTTGGAGAGCAAAGGATGTGAAGTGGGTATGGCCTACGATGGTATCGAGGGTGAGGAGTCTATTAAAAAACGGCGTCCGGACTTAATCGTCCTCGACATCATGATGCCCAGGAAAGACGGCTATGTCCTTTGCGCTGAACTCAAGGCGAATCCGGATACCCGGGATATTCCTGTGGTCCTCTTGACTGCCGTCAGTGATGCCGTCCCGTCCACCAGATATACCCACGCGGACGGAATGTCCACTGAGGCAGATGACTATATCCCCAAGCCCATTGAAACTGAAAGCCTATGGGATGTGATCAGTAACCTCCTCTAGCAATAGAATCGGTATCATCTCCAAGAAAGTGTCCTGCTGTATAAGGTCAAGAAGTTTCAGGACCCGATGAAATTTATAGTCTGAGGTTTCAAGGATTCCAGGATTTAAGGGGCCAAGTGTGCTGATTGAGCTATCTAAGGATCCCTAAACTTGAACCCCAGATACGGCGTATCTGAAAGCTGGATTTCATGTTCCATCTTTTCCGGATCCTGGAGATTGAATGGCCGTTTTCTCCCAACCCATCCTGCGCGATCCGGCTCGAGCTGTTGAAATCCGGACTAGGCTGAAAGAAGGCTTTTATTGGTAGTCTATGACATCTTCATTAAGACTTGGTGGTTTTAAGGTCCTGAAAGATGTAACTCTGATCTCTTTGGTCCCCCCTGAGGAGATGGGGGATCTCCCCGTTCGACTCTGCCGGGCAATTGCCGATAAGAAGATAAACCTCCCCTATGTCAGCGTAATCGACAACGGTCGCTCGCGCGGTATGCATATTATGTTGGACACTGCCAACCGGACATCGGCCACCCGACTCGTCGACAGAGAATCGGCTAACGTAACCACCAGTATCTCTGAAAGCGCCATCCTCTCCATCTTCCCTTATAGAAGCAATCCCATTGTTGTCGGATCTCTCCTTGAAGTCTTTGACCGGCAAGGAATAGATACGCAATCCTATGCCAATTCACCGTCGGCGGTGTCAGCTGTCGTCAAAAGAGATCTAATCAGGAAGGCAGGCCATGCCCTGTTCGATACTTTCACCTTTAGTGCCTATCGAACCCCGGAAGACTGGAGCCTGGCCCAGAAAGGAAAGGAGCAACTCTATAGGGAAGTGGTCGCATCATACCAGGAAAAGAAACCCAAAGTCTATGGACTCGAAATTAGAGAGGGACTGGAATTCATTCATATTCAATTGGATGATGGTGGCATTGGTCAAATTGGGAGCGCTCTGAGGGATCTTTCAAAACGAGGGCTCAATCTTGCCTTCATCTCAAAGAATCCGCGCAGACTTCAAGGGGTGGAAGATCTCTTCATTTGTCTGCCTCCTTCTTCAGGTCATCCCAATGCCGAGGTAATGAGCAGAATGGCCCCCGAAGCCGTCATTGATACAATCTTTCCCGCGGCTACGTTCTCCATGAATGGCCCCCATTTCGGGGACCGCTATGGCATTGCGGTTGAATTGCTCCATGCCATCAAAGAGAGTGGAGTAGATCTTTTGGCCCTGAACTGCAGCATTGCTTCAATCATTGGAGTCGTCCCATTGGATCAAATTCAAGCCGCTATTAGGGCTATACAAGGGTGCTTTGAGGTTCCGTCCGTCACTCAAAAGGACGCCTGATCCCTGCTGCCAAAGCGTCGTGGGCTTGTCTGCCCGAATCTTGGTGGAGTTCCCGTCCCCAGGATGACGGGGGGATGCGCCGCAATGACCGAAGAGCTACTGCTGAAATTGCTTCGAGCTTTTGTCGTATCTATTATACAATTGAATCTTTAACCGGAGGTCCCCATGCAGAAAACCAAGATCCTCATTGTAGATGATGAACTGATCATGAGGGAATCCCTTGCCGGGTGGCTTGAACGAGACGGCCATGAGGTGACAAAAACGGCCAGTGGCGAAGAGGCGTTGGAGGTCCTGAAGGAATCCCGGTTTGATATCCTCCTTGTGGATATCAAGATGGAAGGAATGAGCGGGCTGGATCTACTGAAACAGGTCAAAGAGAGTGATCCCGAAGTCTCCGTCGTCATGATCACAGCATATGGATCCATATCTACAGCCATAGAAGCCATGAAGAACGGGGCCTATGACTATCTTCTCAAGCCCTTTGAACCTGATGAGTTGGGCGTATTAATTGAAAAAATTACGGCGTTTCAGGCCCAAGCCCGGGAGAATCTCTACCTTAGACAACAATATCACGATCGTGCACGGTTTGAAAGTATGATCGGCCAATCCAAATCCATGCAGGAAATATTCGACCTCATTCAAGATATCGCGCCTACAGGCTCTACAGTCTTGATCACGGGCGAGACCGGAACCGGAAAGGAGTTGGCAGCCAGGGCTATTCATACCCATAGCTCCCGCAGTGAAGGCCCATTTGTCTCTGTCAACTGTGGAAGTATCCCCGAGCATCTTATGGAAAGTGAACTCTTTGGTCATCTGAAGGGAGCGTTTACCGATGCCAAAGAGACCAGGAAAGGCCGTCTTGAATTGGCGCATGGCGGGACCCTTTTCCTGGACGAAATTGGAGAGATCAGCATGCGAATGCAAATAGACCTCCTTCGCGTCCTGGAAGACCGCGTATTTTACCGAGTCGGAGGAACACAGCCGATTGACATTGATTTCCGAGTCATCGCCGCCACCAATAGGGACCTTGAGGAGGCGATCAAGAAAGGGGCATTTAGAGAGGATTTGTTTTATCGCCTAAATGTGATCTCCTTCCAAATGCCTTCGCTGAGAGAGAGAAAAGAAGATATCCCCCTCTTGGCAAACCACTTTCTTCATCGCTTTTCTCAAGAAACCAACAAATCTGTAGAGCTCATCAGCCGTGAAGCCATAGATGAAATGATGCTTTATGAATGGCCCGGAAACATTCGAGAATTGGAGAATGCGATCGAGAGGGCAGTGGTGGTCTGTAAAGGACCGAAGGTCATGCCGGACGATCTCCCCATATTCCGGCCGGAATATATCTGCGTTCCTCCAAGCAACAGCCTTATGGAGGTTGAAAAGGCCCATATTCAACAGATACTCAACAATAACCAGTGGAACATCTCCAGAAGTGCAGCCATACTGGGGATTGATCGCTCAACACTCTATGGCAAAATCAAACGTTACAAAATCCTGAAGGAATGACCGATGTTTTTGCCGGGATAAACAGGATCATCATGGAAAATATTTTTTCTTTATTCCGCCCGCTTGGGCGGAACTTTTATTTAGTCGCTCACTCTACCCCTTGAAAATGCACAGCGAGCGCATTCCCCACAGACTTGTTGGAGCGCAGCGGAAATCCCGCTTGCGGGGCTGCGGGGTTAGCGAGCGAATTACAATAATAGAAAGATCCTTACATTTGGAAGATTCCCCACAGCTTGCGGCGGGGAGCTTCAATCCTTGAACCCTTGTCGAAGATCCCGGATTTTGAGCGGGGAACCGTAATCATCGATCAAGTACTTTGGAGATGCTCCTGATTGCATAACCTGATAGCCCCATCCGATCATAGCCTTGTCATTTCCGTAAACGGAGATTTTAAGCCCGGTCTCTTTGAATCTGTCAGGTACAAGATCAGCCGGGTCTTCCGCTGTCCGACAATAGAGGTGCCCCTCCTTCAGGATCTCGATTTTGCTTTTGATCAAGGCCGGAAACAGTATCACTCGACTCTCATACTGGAAGAACTCGCGAAACGAGCCCCTGCTTCCGCGATTAAGGTCCTCGCCATTACCGACGTGGACCTCTTCATTCCTGTCCTGACCTATGTATACGGTGAGGCACAGCTTAATGGAAAGGCCTGCATCATTTCCACATTTCGACTGAAAGAGGGTCTTTCCCCCATGCATACACAGGATGCATTCCTAGCACGTGTGTTCAAGGAGGCCTTCCATGAACTGGGACATACCTTCAATCTTCTCCATTGCCCGGATCATGCCTGCATCATGCATTACTGCCGAAGTGAGCAGGATGTGGATCGGAAATCAGAGCAACTCTGTCGTTATTGCGGGGTTTTCTTGGAAGATGCGTTGAAGAGAGTGAGATCTTGAGAGAAAGGAGTCAAGGCGCAATCAATTCTAAAGGAATGGCTGTTTCCTTTTTTCGCTTTTTTTCTGCCATGATCTGTGTGTTCAATTCTGATCTCACCCCGCCAGTTTTCTAGCCAAAAGGTATCATGTGCGAACTAAAACCGATGGGCGCCAAGGAACGTATTGAATTACTTGGGAGAAATAGTGCAAAGCAAAGCTGCGCTATTTCTCATCAATTACATCCAATTGTTCGGCTGCCTTTAGTTTTTCAAGGTCTATTTTATCTTGTGGTCTTCCACTCGCTTTCTTTGCCTTGATGAGATCGGACCGCGATATGAAAAATATTTGAAGATCACCCAATTCAAACGCTTCTCGATTTTGCCATGCCTCATCGAACTGAACTCCTGGGATTGACATCATAATATCAACTCGCAAAGGTGGCTTTCCCATCTGATAAAAATATCCTTCATGAGTAAAATCATCAAGAGTAAGATTTTCTAGCGGCGCACCAAACTCTTTCAATGCTAAAAAAACACTTTTCGCATTTTCTCGGTCTGGTGCAATAAAGACATCGAGATCTTTTGTAAATCGAGGTTCACTATATTTCATTACCGCATAACCACCGACAATAAGATATCGAATTTTATGTTTTTTGAAAATTTTCAATAGTTCTTTGAAGTCTGGACTCGTCAGCATTTTTCCCTCGTATTAAAAAATAGTCATTTAACATTTCCGTTACTGCCTCAAAGATCGCAAGGTCTCCTTGTGATTGCCAGAATCGAATATCGAAAAAACGTCTATCATCAATAATACGTTGGTAATTTTCTTCTATTTTTGTCATCTCTTATCCTCACAGCCGGACGCCGCAAATAACCGGTTGGTAAAAGGCTCATAGCGAAGCGGCACGGCTTTTACCAGTCCGAGTT
>JAFGFY010000214.1 GCA_016930795.1 Deltaproteobacteria bacterium | reverse complement strand
CGGTACAGCCGCACCCTTTCATTTTCGCTCTGGACATTGAATTCCTTTAAACCGAAGTCCGTGGACAGAAACTTATCCTTATTATTGGTCTGGACATGGTAACCCAAAGAACTCCAACGGTAATCTTCAGGCCTTTCCACAATCCCGGCCCGGATCGGGTTCAAATCAATGTATGCCAGGCAGTTGATGAGCGTTTCGCCGTTATCCACAAGCACGCTCTTGAACCGTTCAGACCAGAAAAAACCCTTCCGGCCGTGCGCCCGATTGTAGAACCGAGAAAACCCCTGCTTGATCTCCCGCATAAATTCGGAAAGACTTTCCCATCTCTCTCTAAAGAAAGGCAGTTGGTAATCACTTAACTCGACTTTGGATTCATCTCCGTAATATCGCGAAAACCGGGACTTGATCTCCTCATCATCAAAAGCTTTTCCCGGATGCATGCGAACCAGGAGATGGAAGTGATTCCCCATCAGGCAGAATCCCAGCACCTCAGTGAAATACACCTTGCTCAACCGCTTGATCAGATTAAGTAAATAGTCCTTTTCAACATCACCCAGCACGAAGCCGTCCAATGCCGTCCGTGACATCACGTGGTAGACCGCCGGTTCTCCCTTCACGATTAAACGCGCAATTCTCGGCATTTCAAATCCCTCCTTAAGGTCTCATCGACTTCCATTTCGTTTCCACTTCCCCTTTATCAGAACCTCTTTCAGTTTACAACCATAAGTTGCCTGTCCCCTTTTTTCTTTTCTTGAAGACCACTACCGGTTACCAGGCAATGCACTTTTTTGTTACCTTATTGAAATCTTTTACCCACAAAAATTGCAAAAAATTACATCCCCCGCTTCTTCCAACTTATCCAATCAGAAATCACCAAAGCACACAACACATAACAATTTGAATTTATGACGGATTTCGATTGCGAATTTTCCACCCACTTCATACATCATATGGCACAATGCTTGCTCTTCAATACGCTAAACTAAAGGTTGATTTTAATATATTTCGATGATTCTGTATTTTATGTTCAAAAATCCAATCGTTTCCTAACAAAACTCTATTTCAAACATTTTCGACAAACTTGTAAGCTATTGTTATTTTTATTTTATCCCAAAAAGTCAATTTTCTGTTTTTTCTTAAACGTTAATATTACTTTTCAGAAGGGAGGTGACCAAAACCGATATCAAAAAGGTTACATTTAATTTCTTTCACATGAAATCATAATTTTTAAGGAGGTTCACGAAATGAAAAAAAAGATATTGCCCGTTTTTCTTCCATTAATTTTTGTATTGTTCCTAGTACCTAACTACTCCTTGGCATACTTGAATAATTGGTACCTTGACCCTGATGGGGCGGGGGGTATTGACCCCGTTCTTATTGGAGAACTATTAGACACAGTTGGTACTGCGTGGATCCGTAATGACTTAACTAACGGCACATTTGTAGAGTATGGAACATTTATTACTTCAGGCCACGATGGAATACCTGGTTATGGTGGTTATACAGGGCAAATAACCGCCCTCCTATACGCGACCGGCAACGTGGATCTGCTAAATGGTACAATTGATTTCACGAGCGGTTACCTCGATGTTTACACTGACGCAACAGCTGATTATGGAACAAACACGGACGGTTTAGCGGATTATCGGACAAACCCTGAGACTTACGGGGCAAATAATGGCACTCGTATTGCCTCATTTTCTGTGATACCCGGCGGAGGCGGCAATGTGGATCCTGATGGAAGCCAATTTCCGGGTGCTCCAAATGGCCAGATCACAATTAATTTCGAAGCTAGTTATATAGCGCCAGGTTATTGGATCATGCCAGACGGTGTAACAGATTTTAATGATCTTCCTATGATATCATGGATTTTAGGATATGGCACCACCAATGCCTCCTATGTTACAAATCCTGATGTCTTCCCATATCCTATATTCATTGATGAAGCTGTAGTTGAGTGGGCTGGCGACACTTTTACGAATCAACCGCCTTATGATTTACTTGTAAGCGGTAATGGCCAATTCAGAGTCGATGTTGTCCCTGAACCGGCCACCATGCTACTCCTCGGCGCCGGCCTTATCGGTCTGGCGGGAATCGGCAGGAGGAAATTTTTCAAAAAGTAATTCGCTCTTGTATTCTCAATAATTCCAAGAGACTTCAGCTGGAATCTTGATTTGGGTGCTCCCCCTCTAAAGAATCTTAGAGGGGGAGCGTATCCATTTTGGGGCAGCCCTGAATTATCACAGATAGACTTTCCGGCAAAAACATCAATTAACCGCCGATTCAAAAAAACACACCCTACGAGTATAAATACAGGATATTGGGTGTTCCTCAGAAATCATGGGGAGGTGAAAAAATACAGATGACAAAATCCGCATCTCTATTATTCAAATTTGTCTGCATTTTGTTGTTTTGTATGACTTTATTATATTTCCCAAGCAAGAGCCAAGCCATTACCGCGGTCTTACCCTACCCTGGAACTAACGGAGTCGGGACGCTGGGTTTTTATCTTGACGCGAATGGCTATCCTCGAGACGCCATTCTTGTAGACGGAGTACCGGTGGCCTTTTTATATGACGACTTCTGGTCGTATTCCGCAAAGATCTTGGATGCGGTGCAGGATGCTGGATACATCCCATCAGACTTTGGTCACTATGATTTTTCAACCGGGACCGGGGGCCTTGATTTACTTCTCTATACAGGTGCTGCAGGGCAAGACAATCTTGGCGTCGGGCCGTCTGGAACGAACAATTTTGAGGACCCTGTTATTAATAAGAACGTATCGACCTTCGAAGGCTGGTGGGGGCAGGACGATCAACTTAACGATAGCACCATTACGGGAGTCAATGGCCCGGTGACGGTGGGGCAGGTCCTTAATTACCTCCACGAATTCGATCCTGATAACAACATACCTGTTTTCTATATGGATCTTAATCAGACTGGCGCAGCAGCCTCACTCCTGCTTTCCGGCGAAGTGATGATAATTGACGGCTCAACCGGAAGCGTTAAACACACATGGGCCTTCGATACGCTGTCACAAACAGGAGATGGAGATTACGACCGGGATGCACAGGCACTTGCGTTTGGCGAAGTTTCCCTTACAGGCGACTCCGGGACCGTTTACTCGGTAGATCATAACAAAGGTTCAGGCAAACCCGATTTCATCGCGTTCTGCCCCACAATGGACCTTTCTGCCTGGGGTGCCAACGATCTTTTTGTTACCCGGTTTTATTTGGCCGGTTTGAACAACGGCCCCGAAGAAATCTTTCTGACCGGCACAATATCTCCTGGGGGACCTCCCATCCCAGAACCCGCCACCATGATCCTCCTGGGAACGGGACTGCTTGGCCTTGCGGCTATCGGAAGGAAAAAGTTTAGGAAGTAAAGTTAAGTATCTTCTTTAAGTTAGGCAGGATAAACCTCACTGGAGAAGGGGCGGCTGATGCATTTCATGACCGCCCCCTTTCATTCTTCTCCTCAAAATTCCCTGGCCAAGTCCCCCTTCACACGTGACTCCGACACACGGCACGCCCTGCCGGCATTTCTCATAGCCCTGTTCATTCAGGAGGTGAATTCTCCGGCTACGACTCTGACATCGCACGTCTTTTCTGCGCGACGGAACTTCTTGTTTTTGACTACCGCCTCTTGAGCAGAATAACCGAGGGCAAAACTACCAGGTCTCCGATAAGGGCCGTGATCATGATGATCGCGCTCAACATGCCGAAGTTCATGGTCGGGGCGAACCGGCTCAAGACCAGAACCCCGAATCCGATGCAAAGGATCGCCGAGGAGGAAACAATGGCGCGCCCTTTTGTGAAGATCACTTCTCTCACCGTTTCGGAGACCGCTCTGCTACCTGATCTTGAACGCCTGTATTCCGTAAGCAAGTGGATGGTATCGTCCACGGCGATCCCCAGGGCAACCGCGGCAATCAAGGAGGTTCCGGTATCGAGGGAGATGCCCAAGGCCCCCATGATGCCGAAGTTGATGATGATCGGAAAGACATTCGGTACGATGCTCAAGAGCCCCATCTTGACCGACTTCATCACAAAAAACATGAGCATAGTAATAACCGCTGCAGCAAGTGCCAGACTGTACACCTGCCCATTGACCAGTGCGTCGATGGTGTTGACGTCCTGAACCGCCCTGCCCGTGACCCTCAAGTTGATGTGAGGTGGAGCATTCATCCTCCCGATAAATTCCCTAATTTCTTCAATGAGATCAGCCTGCTGCGACGAACTGTGCCGAGATGTCCTCACGGCGATCCTTGCGTGGTCAAAGGTTGTATTGACCAGGTTTTCGAGGTCTTCTGAATCGTAGAGGAGAAGATACTGGGCCACCAGGTCCCTGCTCTCGGGGATTTCATAGAAAGCGTGATCTTCTTCGTGAAAGGACTCATTCATATCCTTGAGCAGGTCCACGAAGGATACCGTATAATCCACACCCTCCAAAGATGCGATGAATTCCTGGACCTTCTCCAGGATTCGCAGATTTTCGGGATCCTTGAAGGCATCCTCCTCTTCGGCCCTGAGGGAAATATCCAGGGTGTCGACCCCGCCCAACCTCTTTTCAACAAAGGTAATCGACTGGCGCAGAGGGCTGTCTTTCTTAAAAAATTCCAATAAATTCGTCTCGACCTGGAGTTGGGTGGCGAACCAGAATGCCGTCATCACCACCATGGCGCCCGCCATTACGATCAACCGTGCATGACTCTGGACGACATTGGCGACAAAACCGAGCAGGCCGTTCATCCCCTTCCGGGTTTCATAGGCCTGAAAAACTTTCATGGGATTGAACAAAAGAATGAGGGGCGGAAGAAGGAAAAAGGAATAAAGGAATTCAAAGGCCATACCGGCGGAAGCAATCCAGGCAAACTCTCTGATGGGTGGGATACGGCTCACAGCGAGGGAAAGGAAACCGATGCCGGTGGTCAGGGTGGTCAAAAAGCTCGGCACGAGGACCTTTTGAAGCACGGCGGCAAGGGCCTTTCTCTTGTCGCCCGCCTTCTCCAGCACTGCCCGCTCCACGTGTGAGAAGATGTGGACCGTGTCACAAAGGGCGAGGGCCATGACCAGCGGAGGGATGATGGTCGTCACATTGTTTATTTTAATTCCGATGAGCCCAAAGAGTCCCATGGTCGAGCCGACGCACATGGAGATGTTGAGGACGGCAAGAAGCACCAACCTGACATTTCTGAAAATCAGCCAGATCGCGAGGGTGATAAAGAGGTAGGTTATCGGGATGAAGGTAGCGATATCCTTTTTCATGTACTGGCTGAGGCTCAGGTTGGTGTTGGTCCACCCGGCCATGTGGAAAAAGCTCGAATCTTCGCTGAAAGCCTTCAGGATCAGGCCGGTCTTTTCGATCACCTTTTTTCTGTAGTCCGGGTCTTCCGGACGCTTGTAGGTCTCAACCAGTATGCCAGCAGTGCGGGCGTCTTTGGAGATGAGGTTGTGGACATAGAGCGGGTTCT
>JAFGFY010000213.1 GCA_016930795.1 Deltaproteobacteria bacterium | reverse complement strand
GACTTCGTCCAGCTCCTGATCCCGTCGCCTTGCGCCGGAACCAGGAACTGGACCGGACACCGCACACCGATCAATCAAACTACGTTTGCTTGATCGGCGCACGGCGCCGGTCAGCACCGCATTGGACATTTTACATCACAAAAGGGATTTGCCGAGTAATTAGGGGGAGATATGTTGGACGACCATCCTATCAAGAAAGCTCTTGACCTGCCTAACGGGGCCAGATTTTACCGGACTTCTCTTCAGGTGAACCCATTCGAATACCTGATCCGCCACAATAAACAGACACCCTACACTGATGAAGCCAGCTACAATGCAGCAATGATCGAGGCTTGCAAGGACCAAGGCATTGAGGTCATAGCCGTAACCGATCATTACCGGGTGAATACTTCCATCGGGTTAATCGAGGCCGCAGAGGCCGCCGGAATCATTGCTTTTCGTGGGTTCGAGGCAGTATCAAAAGACGGCGTGCATATGCTCTGCCTCTTCGATCCTGGCAAAAACTTAGAGGCAATCAACCGGATTATTGGTGATTGCGGTGTGCACGATGACAAAGACCCGTCGCCACTCGGAAAATACGATGTATGTGAACTCCTGGAAGAGTGTCAGAAATGGGGTTGCACATGCATAGCAGCTCACGTTGCCGCAAAAGGCGGACTGCTGAATACGCTAAGCGGAAAGACAAGGATGCAGGCATGGACCTCGAACCTTCTGGTTGCGTGCTCCCTGCCTGGGCCGGTGACTGATGCGCCCGATAATCTAAGGCCGATCATTCAAAATAAGAACGGGGAGTATCGCCGGGAACGTGAAATCGCTGTGTTGAATGCTCAGGATGTCAACGATCCTGAAGATTTTAAGCGGCCAGGAGCATGGTGCTATGTGAAGATGTCGAAGGTCTCGGTCGAAGGATTGAGGCAAGCCTTTCTTGACCCTCTTTCAAGGATCAGGCTGTCATCTGACCCTGTCCCTGAAGAACACGAAGAATTTGTAGCCATCACATGGCAAGGCGGCTTTTTGTCCGAAACAGCGATTAACCTGAACCCGAATCTGAATGTCCTCATAGGCGGTCGGGGTGCTGGCAAATCTACAATAGTAGAAAGTATCAGGTACGTGCTTGATTTGCCACCGCTCGGAGAGGAAGCGACCAAAAACCATACTGGTATTGTGAACCAGGTCCTGAAAAGCGGTACAAAAATTTCTCTGCTGGTAAGGTCATATCGACCATCATGCCGAGAATACCTTTTAGAAAGGGCAATACCTGACCCACCCGTAGTGCGCGACATAAATGGAAATGTCCTCGATGTCTCGCCGACTGATATTGTTAGAGGGGCTGAGGTATACGGTCAACATGAAATTTCTGAGCTAACAAAAAGCCCTGAGAAACTTACCTTGCTATTGGAAAGGTTCGTCAAGAAAGATCCTGCCACTGAACGAAAAAAATCTGACCTGATTTCCAAATTAAGCGATTCAAGGCGTGACATTATCAAGATCATAGGCAAGTTCGAAACTATTGAAAACAGGCTATCAAGGTTGCCTGCATTGGAAGAGACTCTTAATAGGTACAAGGAAGCCGGGCTTGAGGAGCGGCTTAAAGAGCAGAGCCTGCTTGTTAGGGAAGAAGCTGTACTCAAGTCAGCTTACGAAAGCATTGACCCGATCAGGGATTTCAAGGATGATCTTGACGAAATCCTTCCCATAGATACAGCGTTTATTGGCGACGATGAGCTAAAAGACCTTCCTGCAAAAGACATCTTAACCCCGGCCAAAAAAGTACTTAATGATTTCAGCCAAGAGATGCATACAATCAAGGCCAGCATAGACGTCGCGATTGAGAAAGCATCAAAAGGTCTTAATAATGTCCAGGCCAACTGGGACGTGCACAAATCCGAAGTCAATAAAAATTATGAAAAGATCCTGCGAGAACTCCAGAAGGATAAAGTGGATGGTGCTGAGTTCATCCAGCTCAAGAGACAGATTGAAGAGCTTACTCCATTGAAGTTACAGAAGGCAAAATTGGAAAAAGACCTGACGCAAAAGCTCAAGGATAGAAGGACGTTACTGGCTGACTGGGAAGATTCAAAAAATCAAGAATTCCAGGCTCTCGACAAGGCTGCTAATAAGGTAAGCCGCCAACTTGCCGGACGGGTAAGGGTTCAGGTATCGCCTTCAGGGTCGCGGGAACCGCTATTTCAGTTCTTGAGGGAAAAGATAGGCGGCAGATTATCCGAGTCGATTGAGGTCTTGAAGAAAAAAGCTTCGCTGTCGCTGGTTGGGTTTGCAAGAGCCTGCCAGGCAGGGAAAGACAAGCTTGTAGACAACTTCAACCTACCGTCTCAGCAGGCTGAACGGTTGGCAGGCGCTGAACCCAATATCCTATTTCAGTTAGAAGAGCTTGACCTACCGACGACCACATCGCTTGAGCTGAATGTTGCTGCCGAAGGCCAAGATGCATACTGGCAGGAACTGTCACAACTCTCCACTGGCCAGAAGGCAACCGCTGTCCTGCTACTGCTCCTCCTTGAATCTGATGCACCTTTGGTGGTCGATCAGCCTGAAGATGACCTCGATAACCGGTTTATCACTGACAGCGTCGTCCCAAAGATGCGCGAGGAAAAGCGGCGACGGCAATTCATTTTCTCAACTCACAACGCCAACGTTCCGGTCCTGGGAGACGCTGAGCTCATACTTGGATTGGTACCGTCTGCCGACTCTGGCCATGAACATGCAGAGATCCCCATTGATGAGATGGGATCGATTGATTCAGAACCCGTTTGCGAGATGGTTGAGGAACTCCTAGAAGGCGGCAGGCAGGCGTTCGAGATGCGTCGGCTCAAATACGGGTTTTAAGGCTATGAGGTTATTAAATTGCGTAGAATAAAAATTGCTGCAAGGAAAGTACCACACCTTTTCATCAGCCATTCTTCAGCTGATAAAGCTCTGATAGATGAATTTGTAGACTTTCTTCAGACAGGGATAGGGCTTACTCACGATCAGGTATTCTGCACATCTCTTGAAGGTATAGGTATCCCTAAAGGTAAGGATTTTATCGAATTCATCCATGAAAAAATCCAAGACCCTTTCCTAGTGATCATGGTTGTCACGCCAAGTTACTATGAAAGCTCTTTTTGCCTATGCGAGCTTGGAGCTGCATGGGCGATGTCGCATTCGTCATTTCCCCTCATCTGCCCTCCTCTCGAATATTCAGAGTTGGAAGCCGTCCTGAAGAATAAGGAAGTTGGGAAGATAGATAGCCCGTCAGATTTGGACTGTTTGCGTGACAGGATTATAGAAGACGGTGAAATTGAAAACCCAAGTCCGACAGGCCGATGGAATGTAAAAAGGGATCAATTCCTAAAAAAGATCAAGAAATTGATACCGAAATTGGATGGGTTAACAAAAGTTGCAATCGAAAAATATATCGAGATGAAAGATAATTATGAAACTGCCTTGCAAGATGCCGAAGACTTACAAGAGCAATTGGAAAAAACCAAAAATACGATTAAAAAACTTAAGAAACTTAAGGACGGTGAGGCTGTCACTGATGTCCTGTTAGAGGATATGGATGAATGGGATCAGTTCAAAATCCTTGTCAAAGATGCTAAGGACCGACTTGATGAACTTACTGATCCAGCGATTGAGGCGCTGTATTATGATTATGCTGGAGGAACCTATAGCCCTTCGTATTGGGACAAGGACTGGTTACGAGATGAAGTCAAGGAGTCACAGGAAAGAGGCTATATTGAAGGGGCAGAAAGCGATGACATAACACCAAACAAAAGCAATCCTCGTATTGCAAAGGTTATTAAAAAGCTCGATAAATTAGAGCATTTCCTAGCCCATTCATCAACTGATTTTGATGAAGCCTTTATTGAAAAACATGACATTCAACCTAACATGACAATACGAGATTTCTGGGAATCATTTCTCGGTTTGGTTTCAAACTAATTGATAATGGGATCTTTATCTTTGACAGATGCTCAAAGTCATCAGAACAGCCATAAATTACCAACCAAAACATTCTGCAGACAAGCTGCAGATGTTATTGTTCGACATTAACATGAAACTGGAATTTATAACAAAAATTCTTTTTATATTATCTATAGTCCTTTTAGGTATGGCAGGATGTTCTCCTTTAGAAAGAAAGCTGTTGTATTATCCAACCCACCATCCGCACAGCAACAGCCTGACGCCATGGATCAAAGATGGGCAGACTATCGGTTATTCACGGCAGGTGGAATTGCCCAAGAATATATGGTTGGTACTTCATGGAAACGGTGGTCAGGCCTCTGATCGCATATATGCAGTGCCCTGTTTTTCAGAGAATGATTCCGTTTTTATTCTTGAGTATCCCGGTTATGGGAATCGTGAAGGTGTGCCTTCAAAGAAGTCTTTCAATAAAGCAGCTAAAGAAGCGTATCTATACCTAAGAGGCATGTATCCGCAAACCCCGGTATGCGTGGTCGCGGAATCCATAGGCTCTGGCCCAGCCTTATCCCTTGCCGGTCTTGATAAAAAACTGGAGAAATTCGTGTTAATCGTTCCTTTTGACAAGTTATCTTCTGTAGCCGAGGAACACTTCCCATCCATTCTTGTCCGGCTGATTCTAAGAGACAACTGGAATAATGTTGAGGCTCTTTCAAAGTATAATGGTCCGGTCGATATTTTCGGCGCCGAAGCAGATGCGATTATTCCCGTCAACCATGCCAAAATCCTTGCTGCTTCCTATCCCGGGTCGAAGATGGTCATTATCCATGGTGGTCATAATGATTGGTCTTACGATGGGAAAGTTCAAATAAGGAATCCATGAGTTTTTTATTAAATTTTATTTTTTTCATCATACAAGGATATAGGGAATTTATCAGAAGATAGAACCGAGGATTTAACAGTCTGGGTTGTTTCGCAAGGCAAAGATCTGTGGGAAGCAGCATATTCCAGAAAGATTGATTTACGTGACATGTACTATATGTCTGAAGGTATGATAACAATGATCGATTATGACGTTAAAGAATGGTCTGCTGAGGTTTCAAAAGAAAACCATCGTGGCTGGCAATCACCCGATGGAATTGGCAAAATAATATACGAAGAAAGATTTGATGTAAGCTATTATGACGTTCAAGAAGAGTTGCGCGGATAGGGTCGGGCCATGATAACTATCTGAATATTTGTAGAAAGAAGTCTAAAAACAGCTGTTTTTTACTGGGGGCTGGGGTCCTGGGGCTGGGGTCGGGCCACGCTAAGTAATTGACATTGCGCATAAAATGTCTTAAAAACAGCTCATAAACGGTTTTAATCGACCGATTTTCCCACTAAAACTGCCCTATTAGGGTCAAGTCGCACATTGGACTATAGCGCTCACCAAAATTGACACACCTTTGCTCAGATAAATTGATACAGTTTTCTGTTAAATATGCCCGCCGGTTTATGATTTAT
>JAFGFY010000212.1 GCA_016930795.1 Deltaproteobacteria bacterium | reverse complement strand
GGGATGATGAGGTGAGATACTTTGGCCTCCTCATCCATAAAAAAACCTCTGTAAACGACAAAATCGACGCTTTCAATAGCCTTTTTTATTCTCATCGTGTCCGGATACCGACGAAAGCTCGAATTGAGGAGTAGGAGATTAATCCTTTTTTCATTCATATTGTAGAGGACTTTTCTAAAACTCAAACGGCTCGGGATCCCTTCCTGCATAAAATGTTCGAAAAAGGTATCCCCTCCTCCAGGTTTCCCTCCTTGAACACTCATGAGTCCTTTTCCTGTACCGGTGAGGTTATTTGTAATAGCCTGAAGCGCGATTATTGACCTGATCGTATTGATCGCGTTTGTATACCGCGAGATGGAACCGCCAATCCAGACAATGCTTTTTTTGCTTTGAGTTATTTTCACCGCGAGATCAAGAATCTGGGATACGGGTATCCATGTTATCTCAGAGACCTTTTCAGGTGTGAATGATGCCGCGGAATCCGCCAGTTCCTCAAAACCGTTTACATGTGCCTGGACATGGTCCCTGTCATATTGGTTTTTCTTTATCAGTAGATGGATCATGCCCAGGACAAGGGCTCCGTCACTTCCTGGCCGAGGCATAATTTGGCTGTCACAGAAATTTCCTGTTGGCGTTTTTCTGGGATCGATATATATGATCTTTACGCCTTTTTCCCTTGCCCGGCTGAGCCATCTCATATAGGGCGGGTACATTTCAGCGATATTCGCGCCAAATAGCATAACCAGTTCCGAATTAAGAATCTCATCCAGGGTTGTGGGAGAAAGGCCTGTCCCGAGACAAAGCCGAAGAGCAGAGGAGGCGTTTCCAATACAGGCATCACCCGGACTGCAGATGTCAGGAAATCCTGCCAGATGAAGCGCCATTTTTGCGGCTATTTCGCTTTCCCTTGATTCCCATAGAGGAGCAAACAGGGCGAGACGATGAGCATAGTCTTCTGGAAATTGTCTCTTAATATCCAGAATTTTTTCCGACACAAGATCCAGTGCCTTGGAATATGAGATCTGTTCCCATTGACTGCCTTTTCTGAGCATTGGATACAGGATGCGATGTGGACTATATGTGAGCTCCACCATGGATTTCCCTTTGGGACACATGGCGCCATTGGTCCAGTAATTGTCGGGGTTTCCGTACACATCCACCACGCGGCCGTTCTTGACCTTTACCCTGGTGGTGCAGCGGACCTGGCAGAACTGGCAGCAGCTGTCTATTTCGCAATCAGCATTCTCTGCCGGATAGGAAGACGCAAGCGCTTCAGGGGCCAGGCCGAGGGAGGGCGATGCCAGTCCCGCGCCTACGGCCGCAGCGCTCATTCTTAAAAAATCCCTGCGGTTAACTACTGGAAACTTCATTTTCCCTCTTTATTACTCATCCGGAACATGAAATGATTCTCCCCGGCACCTTCCCCTTCAGATGTTGCGCCATCGTCTTTTTAAAGATCGGGAAGAGCTTCTTTTCCTCTTTCGGTAAATATATCGTATCGTATCCTTTTTCAGCCTCGGCAATCACGGTTGAAATCACGTCATCCGTCTCCACCGGGGTAATCTCAAGGCATATCCCCATCTCGCCGGCCCTCTCACTGAGCCTTTCCGCTTCTTTTCTGCCTTGTTCGAGTACCTGATCCCGGATGTACAGCAGGAATGTTCGCTTGTTCAGTCTGGGCGCCACCAGGTCATGATGACCATAATGATACAGTCCCGAATCAAGGATCTGCAGTACTTTCACTTTTCTCGAACCGGACATGGCAGCGTAAAATGCCTCCTTGACGGCGGTTTCACTGTTTTCTCCATTCATCACGACAAGGATATCCTTCATGATGCCATCCTGCAGGAATTACTTCCGATCAATAAAATCCCAGATATTGTAAGAACCAAAGCATCGCCACGGCGCCCAGCGCGATAATCATCGCAATGTACTCATCCACCCGGTGCCTGCGCTGCTTTTCATCCGCCGCGGCTTCAACCTTTTTAAGATCTTCGCTGCCCTGGTCCAGGCCCTTATTTGTAACGTCGGCCATCAATAGCCCCTGTTGTATTAGTTTAACACACCCATTTTCGTGGCAATATAAAGAAGGAACAAGCAAAGGCCAATTCTCAACGATCCGGCTACATAGCCCATCCCAACACCTTTTGGCCCCGCTTTCTTCAAGTCCGACAGCTTGGTCAAAAGCCCCAGGCCCACAAAGCTTAGCGAGAAAAACCATTCCATGACCCGCCCCATGGCCTCACTGGCCGGCAGCGGCCAAACCTTCAAACAGTTCAGAGTCCATACAATTGCAAAACCGATAATAAAGATGGGGAACTTCTCCCTAATAATCTGCCAGTAGCTGACCGAAGAGGAGCGGATCTCCTTACCCAGCGTCATGAAATAGATGAAAAGCACGCCTGCGGGGATCAACACCAGCCGGCCGATATTCGTAAACCCGGCAACCCTCCCGGCTTCGAAGCTGTAGTTGAAGCCGGTGGCGATCACCTGGTTCGAATTGGGCACGCCGGCGGCTGAAAGGAGCCCGAATGCATCGTTTGTCATGTGGATCAAATGCCCCAGGAAGGGAAGGGTAAATAGGCAGAAAAGGCCGAATGTCACCGATACGGCGATGGCGTAAGCCACCTCTTCGCTCTTAGCCCTTACCATAGGGGATATGGCGATACACGCGGATACGCCGCACATGGAAAAGCCTGCAGCCAGAAGGGCCGTCATGGATTCTCCCATCTTTAACCAACGGCCCATATAAGTGAATATCAGCGCCCCCCCAAAGACCATGAATATCATGACAATAACGCTGACCGCGCCCAACTTCACCAGATCGCGCAAAAGATATTGAGACCCCAGCATGATAATCCCCGCGTTCATGAAAATGCCGCTATAGGTCAGCCCCGATTCCCATGATTTTGGAACCCCTATGACGTTTCTGACAAGTATGCCGACAATCAGGCAGTTGACCACGTAGTTCATGTGCAGCAGGTCCGTAAAGAAGCCCTTGCCGTAAATTGGCGGCAGTACGGCATCGATATAATGCAGAAGGGTATCCACGGTGAAAAGAAAGTTAAGGCCCGGCAGGCCGCATAATAAGGCGAGGATTGCCATGGCCAGCAGTCCCGGCCAACTCTTGCGTAAGCCGGGAAGCGAGCTCCATACCGACGGTACCCTCGCCGTCGTCTTATCGTATGTTATCTGAGTCGTCGTATATATCCCCTGTGGCTCTATATTACTCGAGTCTCCATACTTCACGATACGCCAATCGATCCAGCACGGAGCCTCGCAGAAAACTTTCCGTCGTACCGTTCACACCGACCATGACGTCGATATTTTTCCGTTTAAATTCCGCAAGATTAGGCGTTTTATGGGTTTTGCCCTGATAATCGGTTTCGATATGCCAGAAATTGACGGCCTCGCCGTCAAAATCATCGATAACGATCCTGAAATATCCTTCGGGACCT